>NZ_JBHSBI010000025.1:0-162717 GCF_042650645.1 Nonomuraea purpurea | reverse complement strand
GATTCGGGTAAGCCATCAGGCCCAGGAACCTCCCTTCAGTTCCTCCCGGCTCAACCGGGGATACAACAGAGCGCCTCGTGGCGCACTGGCGTTCGAGATCAACTCACTGACGATCAACTGCGCGTTGTCCACGTCCTGGTGACCCGCACCCGACAGGATCGCTGCGACGATGCGCCGAGTCACCGGCACCACCCACGTCTCACCGGGGAATACCATCTCGCTCAGAAACTGCTCCATCACTGCGTCACCTCCCAGATCCGCCGTGACCGGGCTCGGTTGGGACGGTCCCGCAAATGACCATGTACCGATCCCGGCAAAGCCGTTCAATCCGCAGCGCCGCCGTCTCCACCGCTGTGGCCGTGCATGAGGTGTACCGCCACTCCGACCGCTCATCCTGGGCGTTCATGCACCAGCGGTATTGCCAGCCAGCCGGCCCCCACTCACACCACACCGTTATCCCAACCGACCAGATCCCCACCAGCGCGATCCCCTCGCACGATGAGATCCGGGGCTCGATACCGAGATGACGCAGTTGGTCCGCCATTTGATGGGCCAGGATCAGCGCAGGGCATGACGTGCTTGTTGTTGTCACCGTTCTTCCCTTCCGCCCCTGGCACATGAGGACTAATTGCCCGCGACGGCCCCTGCTCAGGACCATGCTTGGACAGCGTCTCCTCCGCAGGCCCACCACTCGACGCGGGTTTTCCGCTGTCGCTCTCGCTGCCGGGTGCAATTAGAGCGCCACGCAGATAGCGCCGCTCATGCTCGGCCAGGCTTTCCTGAAGCATTTCGCTGTTGATCGCACGCAGCTCTACTGCTTCATCCTGGATCCGCTGGGCAACCCATTCCGAATGGCTGCCGTCGGGCTTCTGTTCCCGCCAGATGTTCCAGCGCTCGATGTATTCAGCTTGCAGCTCTTCGATTGAGCTTGGCCACGGACCGTGTAGCGTTTCCGCTCTTTCTCTCTCGGGTCTCATCGTGTCATCCTTCGCAGTGTGACTGCTGCGAGGTTATGTGAGGGCCGACCTCTGTAAACAGAAACGCAGCACAGTCTTTTGACTGTGCTGCGTCGCGAAGGACTATGTAACGTAGCCTCTAGTCCGTAACGCCCATTAGATCGGCCAGTGCTCGCTGGTCATCTGTAAGCGTCCGTACCTTCTTGCTCATTACGTCCCGCAGGGTGTCCCGTGCCATCTGCTGATATCGAAGCCATTGTGGGCTCCGCCCACGGATCTCCAGCAATATCTCAATTGCCCGGTCTGGGTCATTTGTCTCGCTGTGTGCTCTTGCTTCGTCTAGCAGATGTCGATCCCACTCTTCGTGTGTCATGTCGTCACCTCGCCGAAGGGAGGACGACAGTTCCAGCGTCTTACCCGCATCGCCCCTGACGAGGGCATTTTCAGCCGCCTTGAGGGCAACCGTCACTGGTCCGAACGTCTTGCTGTCCACGGTCTTGTGCTCGCGCTGTAGCGGCCCGGCCGCCGCAGCAGCAACCCCGATGTACTCTTGGGCCTCTTCGGGCCGGTTGTTTCTCGACGCAGCCGCGCTTGCGCGGAGCAGCATCCAACCCCACGCTGCGAGCTGATCCGGTGTGGCTTTCGACATGCGAGGTTCGAGCTCCTGGGCTGTCTCAGCACACAGCCTTTCCACCTCAGCGAAACGTCCCTGACGCAGCATCGCGTGCGCTTGCCCACTCACGGCTGCTGCCGCAAGTGGCATATCCCCGATCTCCAGCGCATCCCGCAGGGACATGTGAAGGGCAACCAACGCCAGATCATGCGCTCTGACCTGGATAAGGTAGCGTCCGGCCAGCCCCACGATGCTGGCGCGAGTACGCAAGGCATCGAGTCGCTGCCCGTCCGAATACCCCTCGACGTGGTGGTGGGCCGAGCGGACGAGCGCCGGCAGGAAGCCTGCCAACCTGTCATATCGATCGGAGTGGTAAGCCTCCGTCATCGTATTGACCGCTCTGTTTAGCCGGGCAAGGTCCAGCTCATCACCGTCCGCCGTCCCATAAACCGGGCGACCGCCGAGGCCCATTGGTGGATTGATTGCCGACCGAATATCGCTCAGGACAGCCTCATCGTGATCAGCTTCCTTCGGCTCTGGCGAGGTGGACCCGACGAAGGTCACGGTCACCACGCCAAGCGTGCGCGCTAGCTGGTGAAGTGTCTCAAGCCTTGCACTACCACCTTGCTCGATCTTCTTCACCACCTGCACGCTTAGGCCAGCTGCGTTGGCTAGCTCTTCCTGGGTCATCCCGCGCCGCCTACGGATTTCGCGTAGGCGATTGCCTATAAGGTCGTGATCTGGCATTGTGCCTCACCCTTCCACCGTGTCTAGTGGCATCCCCAGGCTAGCTGACTATAAGCAATTCTTGCCCTGATCTCCGATCGGCAGATGAGAGCTACGCCTTGATACATGCCGCTCAGCCTGCTTATTGCGGGGCAAATGGTGCCGAGCCTGCCGGCGTTTGCACATGCGTCATGCCAGGGCCAGGAGCTATAGAGCTTTGGGACCCCCCTCGGGTCAGTCGCCGCTCTGCGTGCCGTTGGTCCGCTCTCCCTTTTACGATCTTGCCGTGAAGTGGGTGTGTCCAGTTAACCCCGCCATGCCTTCCAAGCTTTGGCGTTGGCGGCGCGCAAGATCCGTCCAGTCAGTCGGCGGATCTCTTCGTCCCGGCCGCTCACTCGGCACCGTCGACAGACTGCCCGCCGCTACCGTCGAACGGATTGGCCAGGTCACGGGCGATCTCGGGATCGCTCCAGGCCAGAGCGGTGGAGGTCCACGACCGGCGAGCCCGGGCATAGGGCAGCAGTTCCCCGGTGTCGGCTCCGGCCAGCAGATGAGCGAGGAGTTCGCGGACACACTGCGGCCGCTCGTGCTCCGGAAGCCAGATCAGCCAGGGGAGGTCCTCGGCCAGGGCTTCTTCCGCCAGGGCCCGATTGGAGCGAGCCACGATGGTCATGGATCGGGCCAGCGTGAGGAGAGCGGCGCGGGCCGCCTGGTAACGCTCGTCGCGTACCAGCCAGACGTTTTCGGCGTCTCGCCGCTCCAGGAGCACATCGGCAACGTCGAGCTCGGGGAAGACCTCGTTGCGGTCACGGGCCAGCGCACTGAAAGGGAACGCCTTCATGGCTCCAGGCTACCCATCGAGTGCATCACTAATGCAACACTAATGGCGAAGAGCACGATGGATAGATCTTGAGATTCGCGTTCGCAGGTCGGGTATCGACCGAGGATCTGCAGGGATCCCACCACGTCCAGGCAGCGGCAGCGGTCCCGGGCTGAGCAACTGAGCGAAGGCAGCGGGGCGATTGTGGCCGAGTTCTTCGATCTCGGTCAGTCCCGTTCGGTCGCCTGGTCGCGTCGCCAGATGGCCGGGCGACTGCTGTCACTGCTGGCCGATGCGGGGCATGGCTTCGATGCCGTTGTCGCGGTCCACGCTGCCAGTTCGTCCGACTTGGCCGCCCAGCAACCGCTCATGGCGAGCCGCGTAATCCTGCCAGAGCGGGCGTCGGGAATCTCCCCCTTTGCGCGGGGAGAGCGGTTTCCCCGGCCAATAAGCTTGACCTTCATGAGTGAACGACCGACTGCGCTGGTCACAGGCGCTTCCCGGGGCGTAGGCGCGGCAGTCGCCAGAGCCTTGGGCCCGACCCATCACGTCATCCTCGGAGGCAGAGACGAAGGCGCGCTCGCCGACGTCGCGGCCGGCCTGCCCGACGCGCGGTCGTGGCCGGTGGAGCTGACCGAGGTCACGCAGGCCGACGTCGCGGGGATCGAACGGCTCGACGTGCTCGTGCACAGCGCGGGGATCAGCGTGCTCGGCAGCATCGCCGATCTGCCCGCCGCCGTCTGGCGCCGGACCATGGACGTCAACGTCGTCGCGGTCGCCGAGCTGACCAGGCTGCTCCTGCCCGCCCTCAGGAGGGCCGGCGGCCACGTGGTGTGTGTCAACTCGGGCTCGGGCCAGCGGGCCAACCCGGAGTGGGGCGCTTACGCGGCCAGCAAGTTCGCGCTGAAGGCGTTCGCCGACGCGCTGCGGCTGGAGGAGCCCGAGCTCAGGGTCACCACCGTCTATCCGGGTCGGACGGCCACCGATATGCAGCGCGAGGTGCGTCGGCAGGAGGGCGGCGACTTCGAGGCCGAGAAGTACCTCCAGCCGGAGAGCGTGGCGCGGGCCGTGCTGGCCGCGCTCACGGCGGGACCCGACGCGCACCTGACCGAGTTGACCATCCGCCCCCGAGGCGGTCACGTCAACTGAATGGATCCATTCACTAGAGTGGGGCCATGCTCGAACCACTCGCACACATAGGACGTGATCCGGCGACCGGCGGCTACCTCAGGGACGCCTGGTCGGATGCCGACCTGGAGCTGCGCGAGTGGTTCGCGGGTGAAGCCGCGCGCCGGGGGCTTGACCTGCGCGAAGACCGCAACGGCAACCTGTGGGCGTGGTGGGGCGACCCGTCGCGGCGGCCGGGCGTGGTGACAGGGAGCCATCTCGACTCGGTGCGGCAGGGCGGGGCGTTCGATGGGCCCTTGGGGGTGGTGTCGGCCTTCGCCGCGTTGGACATCCTGAAAAATCGGGAAATAGTGCCTGATCGGCCCCTGGGGGTCGTGTGCTTCACCGACGAGGAAGGAGCCAGGTTCGGCGTGCCGTGCATGGGGTCGCGGCTGCTCACGGGCGTGCTGGGGTCCGACAGGGCGCTCGGGCTCACCGACGACGACGGCGCCACGCTGGCGGAGGTCATGACGAGGGCGGGGCGCAGGCCGTACGACGTCGGGCGCGACGACGAGACGCTGGCCACCGTCGGCACGTTCGTTGAGCTCCACGTCGAGCAGGGCCGGGCGCTCGTCGACCACGATCGCCCGGTGGGCGTGGCCAGCGCGATCTGGCCGCACGGGCGGTGGCGGTTCGACTTCCGCGGCCGGGCCGATCACGCGGGCACCACACGCCTGGCCGACCGCGACGATCCGATGCTGCCGTTCGCCCGCGTGGTCCTGGCCGCCCGCGAGGCCGCCGAGCGCCGCGGGGTCGTCGCCACCGTCGGCAAGGTGCGGGTCTCGCCGGGGAACGCCAACGCCATCCCCGGCCTGGTGTCGGCCTGGCTCGACGTCAGAGGGGCGGACGAGCGGGCGGTGCGCGAACTCGTCGCGGAGCTCGCCCGGTTTTCCGGTGGCGGGCCCGACGTACGCGAGGAGTCGTGGACGCCGACGGTCGACTTCGACGCGGCGCTTCGAGACCGGCTGGCCAAGGTGGTCGGCGGCGACACGCCCGCGCCCGTCCTGCCCACCGGCGCCGGGCACGACGCGGGAATCCTGGCGGCGGCAGGCGTCCCGAGCGCGATGCTGTTCGTCAGGAACCCCACCGGCGTGTCCCATTCCCCCGACGAGCACGCCGAGCGGGCAGACTGCGAGGCGGGAGTCGTGGCACTCGCGGACGTGCTGGAGGATCTGTGTCGCTGACCTACTGGTGCGAGCAGGCCTGGCTGCCCGACGGCGTGGCCGACGGCGTGCTCATCGAGGTCGACGGCCGCAGGATCACCCGGATCGACCGGGGCCCCCAGGGCGCGGCCGAGCGGCTGGCGGGGCTGACCATCCCCGGCCTGGCCAACGCCCACTCCCACGCCTTCCACCGGGCCCTGCGCGGCACCACCCAACAGGGCAAAGGAGACTTCTGGACCTGGCGCGACCGGATGTACGAGGTCGCCGCCAGGCTCGACCCCGACGGCTACCTCCAGCTCGCCAGGGCGGTCTACGCCGAGATGGCGCTGGCCGGGGTGACGTGCGTGGGCGAGTTCCACTACCTGCACCACGCGCACGACGGCCGTCCGTACGACGACCGCAACGCGATGGGCCACGCCCTCATCCGCGCCGCCCGCGACGCCGGCCTGCGCATCGCGCTGCTCGACACCTGTTACCTGACGGGCGGCTTCGGCACCCCGCTGACGGGCGCGCAGCGGCGCTTCGGCGACGGGGACGCCGAACGCTGGGCGTCCAGGACCGAGGACCTCGCGGCGGCCTACAGCGGACAGCCCGACGTGGAGATCGGCGCGGCCATCCACTCGGTACGCGCGGTGCCGCCCGAGCAGATGCCCGTCGTGGCCGACTACTCCCACCACAACGCCGTGCCCCTGCACGCCCACGTCTCCGAGCAGCGGGCCGAGAACGCGGCCTGCGTGGAGCGCTACGCCGCCACGCCCGTCCAGGTGCTGCACGAACGCGGGGCGCTGGGGCCGCGCTCGACCGCCGTCCACGCCACCCACCTGACCGACGTGGACGTCGAGCTGCTCGGCCAGTCACGCGCCTACATCTGCATGTGCCCCACCACAGAACGCGACCTCGCCGACGGCATCGGCCCGGCCAGGGCGCTGGCCGACCGGGGCGCGGCGATCACGCTCGGCTCCGACAGCCACGCCGTGATCGACCTGTTCGAGGAGGCGCGGGCGGTGGAGCTGGACGAGCGGCTGGCAAGTGAGAAACGCGGCCACTGGCCCGCCGCCGACCTGCTCGCCGCCGCCACCTGCGCAGGACACACCTCGCTCGGCTTCCCCGACGCGGGCCTGCTCGTGCCCGGCGCGTGGGCCGACCTGGTGTCGGTGCGGCTCGACTCCGTACGCACGGCGGGCGCGCACGGGCTGGAGGCCGTGGTGTTCGCGGCCACGGCGGCGGACGTGCACTCGGTGGTCTCCGGCGGCCGCCGCGTCGTCTCCGAGGGGCGGCACCAGCTCGGCGACGTCGGATCCATGCTGGCCAAGGCGATTGGGGACCTGCAATGACCGAGCTTGTCGAGGGCATCAATAAGCAGGGAATCATGAGGCCGACGGAGGAGAGCTCGTGATCACGACGCTGATCGACGGCATCGGCCTGCTCTACACCGGCGACCCGGAACGCGAGGAGATCGCCGACGCGGCCCTCGTCCTGGAGGACGGCCTGATCGCCTGGGTCGGCCCGGCCTTCGAGGCCCCCGCCGCCGACACCCGCGTGGACGTCGCGGGCAGGGGCGTCATCCCCGGCTACGTCGACAGCCACGCCCACCTGGTCTTCGCCGGCGACAGGACGGCCGAGTTCAAGGCCCGCATGTCCGGCCGGCCGTACACCGGCGGCGGCATCAGGACCACCGTCGCCGCCACCCGACAGGCCGGCTACCCCGAGCTGGCCGCCCGCGCGCGCGGCCTGGTCAACGAGATGCTCGCCCAGGGCACCACCACCGTGGAGATCAAGAGCGGCTACGGGCTGAGCGTCGAGGACGAGCGGCGCTCACTGGAGATCGCCTCCGGGCTCACCGACGAGACCACCTTCCTGGGGGCCCACGTGGTGCCCGCCGGCATGGACGCCGACTCCTACGTGCGGCTCGTCGCCGGCGAGATGCTCGACGCGTGCGCCCCCTACGCGAAATGGGTGGACGTGTTCTGCGAGCGGGGCGCGTTCGACGGGGACCAAACGCGGGAGATCCTCGCCGCCGGGCTGAAGGCCGGGCTGGGGGCGCGGGTGCACGCCAACCAGCTCGGCGAAGGGCCGGGCGTGCGGATCGCCTGCGAGCTGGGCGCAGCCTCCGCCGACCACTGCACCCATCTGACGACGGCCGACGTGGACGCGCTGGCCTCCTCGGGCACGGTGGCGACGCTGCTGCCCGGGGCCGAGTTCTCCACACGCTCGCCGTACCCGGACGCCAGACGGCTCATCGACGCCGGGGTCACCGTGGCGCTGGCCACCGACTGCAACCCCGGGTCGTCGTTCACCTCCTCGATGGCGTTCTGCCTCGCGCTGGCCGTGCGCGAGATGCGGATGACGCCGCTGGAGGCGATCAGGGCGGCGACGTACGGAGGAGCGCGCGCCCTGCGGCGAACGGACGTAGGCTGGTTGCGGCGCGGAGCCCGCGCGGACCTCGTCGTCCTCGATGCCCCCTCTTATGTGCATCTGGCCTACAGGCCCGGCGTTCCCCTGGTTCACCAGGTGTTTCACCACGGTCTCCTCCTTTAGGAGGACCTCCAGAACCCTCCCTTGGTCGTAGTGCTTTAGGGAATCTTTGCTACGGGCCGGACGTTGGCCGGGTAAGAAGGTAGCTGCGGAACGAGGTGCCTGGGGATGGCAAGGCCTACGGGGAGTCGCACGCAGGAGCAGCATGTCGCCGAGCGCGATCTGCTGGGGACGTATCTGGCCGAGATCGGCCGGGTCCCGCTGCTCACGGCAGAGGAGGAAGTGGAGCTCGCCAAGAGGATAGAGGCGGGTCTTTTCGCCGAGCAGCTCCTCGACAGCGGGGGCTCGGAGCCGCGTATCGGGGACGCGGCCGACGAAGAGCTCGAACGCCTGGCCGTCTCGGGCCAGCGCGCGAAAGACGAATTCATCCAGGCCAACCTGCGCCTGGTGGTGGCGGTGGCCAGAAAGTACTCAGGTCGGGGGATGCCCCTGATCGACTTGGTCCAGGAGGGGAACCTGGGGCTGGTGCGCGCAGTGGAGAAGTTCGACTACCGGCGGGGGTACAAGTTCTCCACGTACGCGACATGGTGGATCAGGCAGTCGGTGGGGCGGGCCATCCACGAGCAGGCGCGGCCCGTACGGCTGCCCACGCACGCGGGGGAGCAGATGACCCGGCTGATGCGGGTCCGCCGCGACATACTGGCCGAGTTCGACGCCGAACCCACCGACGACGACCTCGCCGCGATCCTCGATCTGCCGATCGAGCGGGTACGCGAACTGCGCCGATGGGCCTCCGACCCGGTCTCGCTGCAACTCGGGGTGGGCGACGAGGACGAGACCGAACTCGGCGACATGATCGCCGACGAGACGTGGGCCGACCCCGAGCAGCAGGCCATCGACATCCTGGAGCGGGAGCGGCTGGACCAGTGGCTCACCGGGCTCGAGGGCGACACCAGCGAGATGCTGCGGTGGCGGTACGGGCTGGTGGACGGGCGCGAACACACGCTCACCGAGGTGGGGGAACGGTACGGGATCGGCCGCGATCGCGCCCGGCGAATCGAACGCGACGCGCTGGCCCGCCTCCGCAAAATGGCCACCGCAGCCGCTTGATACCCGCTTGCCCTGACGGGTGACGCTTTCCACGCCGCCCGCTTGAGACCCTTCACGATGACCCGCTTGCCCCGGCCCCTTCGCATGTGACGTGCCAGCCGGGGCAAGCGGCTTTTCGGGTGCCGACTCCCGGCAGGCTGAGCCCCATACCAGCGCACACCACCCCGCCGCCGCAGCGCCCCAAAGACCCCGCTGTCCACTGCGGCGGCCCGCCCACCGCCGCCCGCATCGCCCACGCTCGCGCGTCTGTACGGGTGGGTGGGTCAGGGGCGGTGGTGGAGGAGGCGGTGGAGGAATTCTTCGACGGCGGCTTCGGCGGTTGCGTGGTCGCCGCCCCTGGCCACCAGTAGGGCGCTTTCGTTTACGGCGGCGAGCAGCATGTGGGCGTGCAGGTCCAGGAAGTCCGGCGGCACCGACCCCGTACGTTCCAGCGCCGCCTTGAGCATGCCGAACGAGTAGCGCTCCTCCATGGCGCGCCACCGCTCCCACCCCATGACGGACGGCGCGTCGATGAGGACGATGCGTTTGATGACCGGGTCGCCGGCGAGCCTGATCCAGGCGATGACCCCGGCCCGGAGCGCGGCGGCCGGGTCGGTGATGCCCTGGACCGCCTGGGCGATCTTGACGCCGATGGCCGATTCCGTGGCTTCCAGTACGGCCTCGAACAGCGCTTCCTTGCCCGCGTAGTGGTGGTACAGCGCCCCTCTGCTCAGCCCCGACTCCTGAAGGACCGTCTCGATCGAGGTGTCGTCGTAGCCTCGGTCGGCGAACAGCCGGGTGGCGATCGACAGGACCTTGTCGCGGGTGGCCGCGCCGCGTTCGGCCTTGAGGTTCATGGGACCACCATAGACAAACCGACTGTCAGTCGGTAATTTCGTAGACCGACAGTCGGTTTGTAATCGAGAACGGGGAAACCATGAACGGCATCAACTACGTGGACGTGGGCCAAGGGCCCGTCGCGCTGTTCGTCCACGGCGTCGGCACCAGCTCCTACCTCTGGCGCCACGTCATCGAAGACCTGCGGGACGAACGCCGCTGCGTGGCGATCGACCTGCCGCTGCACGGCGGCAGCGCCTCGCGCGACGACCTGTCCATCCCGGCCCTCGCCGAAGCCGTGGCCGAGCTGTGCGAGGAGCTCGACCTCACCGACGTGGACCTCGTCGGCAACGACACCGGCGGCGCGGTGTGCCAGGTCTTCGCCGTACGCAACCGCGAACGCCTGCGCACCCTCACCCTCACCAACTGCGACGTGCACACCAACACCCCGCCCGAGGCGTTCAAACCCACGCTTGAGCTGGCCGCCGCCGGTCAGCTCACCGAGCTCATGGCGGTCCTGCTCGACCAGCCGGAGTTGATGGCCGGCAGCGCCCTCGGCGAGGGGTACGAGCGCATCGACGACCCGAAGGAACTGGTGGACGCCTTCGTGCGGCCGATCCTGACCAAGCCGGACGGCGGCAGGGACTTCGAGCGGCTGCTGACCTCCATCGACGCCAAGGACATGATCGCGATCGAGCCGGAGCTCACCCTGCTCACCGTGCCGACGCTCCTGGTGTGGGGGACGGGCGACGTGTTCTTCGACGTGAGCTGGGCCCGGTGGCTGCGCGACACGATCCCCGGCGTCCGGGAGATCGTCGAGATCGACGGCGGGCGGCTGTTCTTCCCCGACGAGCGGGCCGCCGAGCTGGTCCCGCACCTGCGCCGGTTCTGGGCCGCCCAGAAATAGGCCATTGGATTCGTTCGTAAGATCGGGTTCATGTACGTACAGGCGTTGCGGCGGTACCCCGTCAAGTCGATGCTGGGAGAGCAGGTCGCCGAGAGCGAGGTGAGCGAGCGGGGGCTGACGGGCGACCGGGCCCGCGCGGTGCTCGACGTCGCGACGGGGAAGATCGCCAGTGCCAAGAACCCGCGGCTCTGGCGCGACCTGCTGACGATCGAGGGTGCCCGCGTCCCCGGCGACGCCGAGTTGTCGGAGGTGCTCGGGCGTGAGGTCCGGCTCATCGACGTGGCGCCGCCGGAGGCCGAGTTCGAGCGTTCCGTCCCAGAACGGGTGCTGGCCGAGGGGCTCGAAGCCGAGGTCCCCTACACCGTGGGACGGCTCGGCGGGGCCTCACCAGAGGGCACGTTCTTCGACTTCGCGCCCGTTCACCTGGTCACCACGTCCGCGCTCGGGGTGGTCGGCGCCGCGGCCCTCCGCTACCGGCCGAATCTGGTGATCGCGACGGAGGCGGAGGGCTTCGTGGAGAACGGCTGGGTGGGGCGCGAACTGCGCATCGGCGACAGCGTGGCGCTCCAGATCATCGCGAGGAGCCCCCGGTGCGCGGTGCCGACGCTGGCACACGGGGACCTCGGGCGCGACCTCGACGCCCTGCGCATGGTCGCCAAGCACAACCGGGTTCCGGTGTTCGCCGGTGACGGATCCGCAGCGAAGCGAGGCCAAGAGGCAACGCCGCAGCCTTGCCTGGGCGTTTACGCTCGCGTGCTGCGGTCCGGCAGGATCGCTGAAGGGGACTCCGTCTCACTCGTGGGGTGAGGTGCCGGTCACACCAGTGGGGTGAGGTATTTGTCCAGGTCGTCGAGGATTTTGCCGGCGGCTGTGACGCCGATGCCGAGCATCCAGACCTCGTCGTCGACGTTGTGGGCGTTGCCGTCCTTGACCGCCTTCAGGTTCTTCCACAGTGGCCCGCCGGTCACCGAGGCCTGCGACTTGGCGGCGGCCTCCCCGTACGCCGTGTAGAACACCACGTCGGCGTCGGCCTTGGCGATGTTCTCCTGGCTCAGTTTGCCGAAGCGCTTGTCATCCTGTTCGGCGAGTTGCTGGGCCTGCGGACGCTGGATGCCGGAGTCGCCCACCACGATGCCGCTGAACGACTCGGGGCCGTAGACGCGGATCTCGGTCGGCATGAACCGCACGATGCCCACCTGCAGCTTCGAGAACTTGGCGCCTATTTCCTCGGCCCGCGTCTCATAGGCGGACATGAGCTGCGTCGCCTGGTCCTTCTTGCCCAGCGCCTCGGCGTCGAGCAGGAAGTTCTCCTTCCAGGTGATGCCGACCCGCTCGGTGAACACCGTCGGGGCGATCTTGCTGAGCTTGTCGTAGAAGGCGGCCTGCCGGAACTTGGTGCCGAGGATGAGGTCCGGCTTGAGCGCCATGATGGCCTCGATGTTGAGCTGCTGGAGGGTGCCCACCGGTTTGGTGGCGGCCAGGGCCGAGCCGAGGTACTTGGGCCAGGACTGGTTCTCCTGGGCTTGTGCCGCGCCGACCGGTGTGAGGCCGAGCGAGACCATCGTGTCGAGCTTGTCGGTGTCGAGGACCACGACCCGCTGCGGGTTCATGGGCACTTTCGTCTCTCCCATGGCGTGCTTGACGGTCCTGGTGGGACCCGCCCCTTCGGAGGAGGTGGACGTCCCGCACGCGGCGAGGGCGAGGAGGGGGAGCATGGCGGTGACGGCCAGGCGCAGACGCATGGGCATTCCTTGATCGCTTAGGTTAGGCAACCCTAAGTGTCTCATGCTTGATGTGTCATTTCCGAAATCGGGGGTGTGAGTGGTCCGAAACGAGCCCGAAACATCAGTGTGGCGAGATTCACGAATGTGAAACACGCCTGGTCGAGCCACGAAACTCCGGGCGAACACGCTGTGGCAACACGTCACATGCAAGAAGGAGGGTCGCTTCGATGATCGACAGCGGCACTACCGCCTGGATGCTGGTATGCACTGCCCTGGTGCTGCTGATGACTCCGGGCCTCGCGTTCTTCTACGGGGGTATGACCCGGGCCAAGAGCGTCCTGAACATGATGATGATGTCCTTCGTGAGCATCATCGTCGTGACGGTCGCCTGGGTTCTGTACGGCTACTCCCTCGCGTTCGACACGGCCGGTGAAGGCGACGGCTTCGTCAACAAGATCATCGGAGGGCTCGACTACGTCGGCTTGAGCGGGGTCTACAACTCCGTCTACGAGGGCCTCATCGTCGAAGGCGGGAACGTGACCGCCGAGGCCGCCGCGGCGGACAACTTCCCGCTGATGGTGTTCGCCGCCTTCCAGCTCACCTTCGCCATCATCACCGTCGCGCTGATCAGCGGCGCCATCGCCGACCGGGCCAAGTTCGGCGCATGGGTCGTGTTCTCCCTGCTGTGGGCCACGGTGGTCTACTTCCCCGTCGCCCACTGGGTCTGGGGCGGCGGCTGGCTCTCCCAGCTCGGCATCGAGGACTTCGCCGGCGGCACCGTCGTCCACATCAACGCCGGCGCGGCGGCGCTCGCGCTCGCACTCGTCCTGGGCAAGCGCCAGGGCTGGCGCAAGGAGCCCATGCGGCCGCACAACCTGACGCTGGTCCTGCTCGGCACCGGGCTGCTGTGGTTCGGCTGGTTCGGCTTCAACGCCGGCTCCGAGCTGGCCCCCGACCAGACCGCGGGCCTGGCGTTCATGAACACCCAGGTCGCCACGGCCGTGGCCGCCGGCGCCTGGATCGTGGTGGAGAAGCTGCGCGACGGTCACGCGACCACGCTCGGCGTCGCCTCCGGCGCGGTGGCCGGCCTGGTCGCCATCACGCCCGCCTGTGGTTTCGTCGACCCGTGGGCCGCCGTGGTCATCGGCCTGCTCGCCGGTGTCGGCTGCGCCTACGCGGTCGGCCTGAAGTACAAGCTGGGCTTCGACGACTCCCTCGACGTGGTCGGCGTGCACCTGGTCGGCGGTGTGATCGGCGCCGTGGCGCTGGGCTTCGTGGCCGCCTATCCGTTCCTGCCCGGCCAGAACAAGGGCATCCTGATCGAGGGTGGCCAGCTCAGCCAGCTCGGCCTGCAGATTCTCGGCCCTGTCGCGGTCGGCGGCTACTCCTTCGTGATGTCCTGGGTCCTCGGTAAGATCATCGACAAGACGATGGGCTTCCGCCTCAGCGCGGACGCCGAGGTCACGGGCATCGACGTCAGCACTCACGCCGAGACCGGCTACGACCTCGGCACGGTCTACGCCTCCGGCGTGGCCTCCCCCAACGGTCCCACCGCTCCTGCTCCGAAGAAGGTGGACGCATGAGGCTCATCACGGCGATCATCAAGCCCTTCAAGCTGGATGACGTGAAGGCCGCGCTGGAACAGTTCGGCATCAAGGGCATGACCGTCAGCGAGGCCAGCGGCTACGGCCGTCAGCGCGGGCACACCGAGGTCTACCGCGGGGCCGAGTACCAGGTGGACCTGGTGCCCAAGGTCCGGCTGGAGGTCCTCGCCGAAGAGGATGACACCGAGGACGTGATCGACGTCATCGTCAAGGCCGCGCACACCGGCAAGATCGGCGACGGCAAGGTCTGGTCCGTCCCGGTGGACACCGTAGTCAGGGTCCGCACGGGAGAAAGGGGCCCAGAAGCCCTGTGAGAGTTCGGGCGGCGCTCGGCAAGGGGGGCACAGTTGTGAGGGGAGAGGCCCGTTCGTATGCCGCGGCCCGCAAGGAGCGGGCCGCGGACACCGACCGCTGGCTCAAGGATCTCTTCCGTACGGCGAGCGACGGCGACCACGTCTCCCTGGTCGCCGTCGGGAGCCTCGGAAGGGGCGAGCTGGCCCCCGGCAGCGACCTCGACCTGGTGCTGCTGCACAACGGCCGGGCCGACGTGGCCAGGATCGCCGACCGGATCTGGTATCCGATCTGGGACTCGGCCGTCAATCTCGATCATTCGGTGCGCACGGTCGAAGAGGCCGTGTCCGTCGCCCGCCAGGACCTCAAGGCGGTGCTGGGCCTCATCCAGGCCAGGCACGTGGCCGGCGACCCCGAGCTGACGCGGAAGGCCAGGGAGGCCGTCCTGGCCGAGTGGCGGGCCGACTCCCGGCGCAGGCTCGGCGAGCTGCGTGAGGCGGCTGACAAGCGGGCTCAGGTCAGCGGCGAGCTGGCCTTCCTCCTCGAACCCGATCTCAAGGACGGGCGTGGCGGGCTCCGCGACGTCCAGGCCATGCAGGCCGTGGCCGCGGCCTGGGTCGCCTCGGCGCCCGGTCCCCGCGCCCGCGAGGCGCACGAGTTCATTCTCGACGTGCGGCACGCGCTGCACGTCGTCACCGCCCGCGGTACCGACCGGCTGGTGCTGCAGGAGCAGGACGCCGTGGCGGGGTTGCTGGGCCTGCTCGACGCCGAGGCGCTGATGCGCAGGCTCGCCGGGGCGGGCAGGACCGTCTCCCATGCCTTCGACGCGACCTGGCGCACCGTTGACCGGTTGTTGTCAGGGCCCGCTCCGCGGGGCCGCCGCCCGCTGGCCGACGGCGTGGTCGAGCACGGCGGCGAAGTGGTGCTCGCCAGGGGGATCGACCCGCGCAAGGACCCCGTGCTGGTGCTGCGCGCGGCTGCCGCGGCGGCCGACTCGGGGTTGCCGCTGGCTCCCGCGACGGTGTCGGTTCTGGCAGCTCAGTCGCCTCCGATGCCGGTGCCGTGGCCGGAGGAGGCCCGCGACTCGCTGGTGTCGATTCTCGGCGCGGGACGCGCCGCCGTGCCGGTGTGGGAGGAGCTCGATCAGGCGGGCATCCTTGTCAAGCTGCTTCCTGACTGGGAACGCGTGCGCCATCGTCCCCAGCGCAACCCGATCCACCGTTTCACCGTCGACCGGCACCTGATCGAGGCCGCCGCCAACGCCGCCAGCCACACCCGCGAGGTCTCCCGTCCCGACCTCCTGCTGATCGGGGCGCTCCTGCACGATGTCGGCAAGGGCTGGCCCGGCGACCATTCGGCGACCGGTGAGGTCGTGGTCCGCGACATCGCCACCCGCATCGGCCTGCCCGCCCAGGACGTCGAGACGCTCGCCACCGTCGTA
The DNA here is from genome assembly GCF_042650645.1 of Nonomuraea purpurea. Classification (NCBI taxonomy): domain Bacteria; kingdom Bacillati; phylum Actinomycetota; class Actinomycetes; order Streptosporangiales; family Streptosporangiaceae; genus Nonomuraea; species Nonomuraea purpurea. The sequence goes on along the minus strand of NZ_JBHSBI010000025.1, from coordinate 146,904 downwards.
CGCCACCATCTGCTGCTTCCCGAGACCGCCACCCGCAGAGACCTGGACGACCCGGTCACGATCGAGAAGGTCGCCGCCACCGTCGGCACCAGGGAGGTCCTCGACCTGCTGGCCGCGCTGGCGGTCGCCGACGGTCACGCGACGGGGCCGGCGGCCTGGAACAGCTGGAAGGCCGGGCTGGTCGCCGACCTCGTCCGCCGGGTCAGGTCGGTGCTGGCCGGATCGTCGCCGCCCAAGCCGCCCACGCTCTCGGAGGGGCAGGCCTCGCTCGCCAGGCACGGCGGCGGTGCCGTCCGCGTCAACGGGGGAGCGGTCACCGTCGTCGCGCCCGACAGGGTGGGCCTGCTGTGGAGCGCCGCCGGTGTGCTCGCCGCGCACCGGCTCGTCGTCCGCTCGGCCTCGGCCGCCTCGGCGGGGTCCACGGCGGTGATCGAGTTCTCGGTCATCCCCGAGTACGGCACCCCGCCCGACCCGGCCACGCTGGAGTCGGATCTGCGTCTGGTCCTTGCTGGACGTCTTGACATCGAGCAGCGCCTGGCCCGTCGTGCGCGCTCGGTCAGGCCGCCCCGGGTACCTGTGGCTCCACCTCGGGTGACACTGGTCGACGACGCCTCCGCGACCGCCACCGTGGTGGAAGTCAGGGCCCATGACAGGCCGGGGCTGTTGTGGCGTATCGGGCGGGCGTTCGGTGACTGCGGTCTTGACGTGAGGGCCGCCCGCGTGGAGACTCTCGGCGCGGAGGCGGTGGACGTCTTCTATGTAGTGGATCGCGCCGGTCGCCCCCTCAGCGACGACGCGCAGAGGGCCCAAGTTCGCGATCAAGTTCTTGCCGCGTTGCGGTAACCAACAGCACACGACTGCCGGACACGTTTTGTAACAATTGTGTCCGATATGCCGGTTAAGTCAGGTGCTGCGGTTACCGTGTGGACGGTTTGAACGCCCGCAGGCGGACGGGACGATTGAGGGGTAACGGGACCAGTGACAACGGGGAACTCCGACAGCGGCCTCGCCGCGAAGCGGGACCGCGGGAAGCGGTCACTGCCACGCCTCGGCCTGCGAAGCTGGCGCGTGAGGTGGCGGCTCACCGCGCTCATCCTGGTGCCCACCATGGCGGCCGTCGTGCTCGGGGGAGCGCGCGTGGTCGGCTCGGTGCAGACCATCGGCGACTACGACCGCACGGCCACCGGAGCCGAGCAGGCGGGCCGCATTCGCGACCTGGTGCAGGCGATCGGGCTGGAGCGCGACACGGCCGGCTGGATCGGCGCCAACCGCGCGGTGCGCAAGAAGCTCGCCGAGCCGCTGAAGGAGCGGCAGGAGGCCGTCGACGGCCTGGCCAAGCTCGTCCGCGCCGACCTCGGCACGATGGACGACTCCTACGGCGTCCGCATCGCCAAGGCCGCCCGGCAGGCCGGGTCCGACCTGAGCCGGCTGACCAGGATCAGGGCCGAGGGCCAGGCCAACACCAGCCGCTACGACTTCCTCGCCGACAGCCTGCTCAAGCTGCACGACGAGCTGAGCCTGCTGTCCGACGACTCGCAGATCGTCGGCCAGTTCCGCGCCCTGAGCGCGCTCGCCGCCGCCAAGGAGGAGATCTCCCGGCAACGCGTCCAGCTCATGCGGGCCTCCTACAACCCCAACAGCACGGACGCCAAGCAGGTCGAGCAGTTCATCGCCTCCAACGCCCGCGAGCAGAGCGACATGGCCGCCGTCGGCGCCGAGGCGGGCGTCGAGACCGGGCTGAAGTTGTGGCAGCAGCTCACCTCCCGGCCCGAGTACGTCAACCTCCAGCTCACCAAGTCCCGCGCGGTCGCGCTGGTCAGCGGCCGGAGTCCCGGCGCCCAGATCACCCAGAACCTGATCTCGGCCAGGGCCGAGCGCGAGCAGTGGTTCGAGGGCAACACCATCGCCATCGACGTGCTGCACGGGATCGAGAAGGAACTGGCCGGCCGGGTGAACCTGCGCGGCCAGGAACTGCGCGAGGCCGAGATCCGCAACGCGATCATCGCGGGCGTGCTGATCCTGGCGCTGCTGCTGCTGGTCCTGCTGCTCACCGTGGCCATCGCCCGATCCATGGTCGGCCCGCTGCGCCGGCTGCGCACCGAGGCGCTGGAGATCGCCGGTTTCCGGCTTCCCGACGTGGTGCACCAGCTCCGGGTCAGCGGCGACACCTCGGTCACCGACGTGCGGCCGATCGAGGTCGAGGGCCAGGACGAGATCGGCGAGGTCGCCAGGGCCTTCGACCAGGTGCACCGGCAGGCGGTCCGCCTGGCGGGCGAGGAGGCCGAGCTGCGCAGCAACATCAGCTCGATGTTCGTCAACCTCTCGCGCCGCACGCAGACGCTCGTCGAGCGGCAGATCTCGCTGATCGACGGCCTGGAGAAGGGGGAGCAGGACGGCGGCCGGCTGGCCGACCTGTTCAAGCTCGACCACCTGGCCACCCGCATGCGCCGCAACTCCGAGAACCTCCTGGTCCTGGCCGGTCACGAGGCCACCCGCCGGCGCAGCCAGCCGGCCAAGCTGGTCGACGTCGTACGCGCCGCGCTGTCGGAGGTCGAGGGCTACGAGCGGGTCCAGGTCAAGGTGCACCGGGGCACCTCGGTGCTCGGCAGCGCCGCCAACGACCTGGTGCACCTCGTCGCCGAGCTGGTCGAGAACGCCATCCAGTTCTCCCCGAGCAACTCGCCCGTCGTCGTCACCAGCAGCCTCATCGAGGGCGGCGGCGCGTTGCTGTCGGTGAGCGACACCGGCATCAGCATGACCGAGGACGAGCTGGCCGAGGCCAACAGGCGCCTGGCCGAGCCCCCGGTCGTGGACGTGTCGGTCTCGCGGCGCATGGGCCTGTTCGTGGTCGGCCGGCTGGCGCTGCGCCACGGCATCCGGGTGCAACTGCGGAAGGGCGAGGGCGCCGGGCTGATCGCCATGGTGCTGCTGCCGCCCACGCTGGTCGTGGACGGCTCGCAGCCGCAGTCCCAGCCGCAGCGGCCCGCGTTCGGCGGCGGGACGGTGCCCGCGACGCAGCAGCCCGTGCAGAACGGGACGTTCCGGTCGTTCGCCAGCTTCGACGCCCTCGACGCGGGCCAGGCGAGGCCCGGCGGGCCGGCACCGCAGCAGGGGACCGGCTCCTTCGACGGCGGCTCGCTCCCGCGGCGCCCCAGGTCCCACGACAGCCAGGGGCCCGGCGCAGGTCAGGGGCCTGGCGCAGGTCAGGGTCAGGGCGCGGGGCAGGGTCAGGGCGCGTTCGACAGCCAGGGGCCGAGAACCTTCGACAGCACGCCGGGCGCCCCCAGACCGGCGTTCGGCGCGTTCAACTCCGACCCGGGCAGAGCGGGGGTCGCCGGCTTCACGGCCGACACCGACGGCGGCTCCTACAGGCGACGGCACGCCTCGTTCGACTCCGGGACCTACCCTTCGTACCCCGGCACGGGCTCTTTCGCATCCGGTAATGGCGCGTTCCAGACGCCGCCGCCCCCGCAGTCGTACCCCACGAACGACGTGCGCCGCCCGGACCCCGCACCCTCGGTCGAAGTGTCGCCGATGGAGCCTGAGCAGGAGGAATTCCTGCCGATCTTCGCTGCGGTCGAGTCGGCCTGGTTCCGCAGGCCGCCGGACGAGCCGCAGAACGGGCAGACCGAGGGTGGGTCCACGGCCGCGCAAGCCGTACCCTCTGGGGAGGAAACGTGGCGAACGGCCGCCGACGCCGGATGGCAGGCGGCGGCCGCAGCCAGCGAGCCCAGTCTCGGCGGCACCACCGCCGCCGGGCTGCCGAAGCGCACCCCTAGGGCCAATCTGGTGCCCGGTACGGCCGGCCAGACGGCCGCCCAGCCGCAGCAGCCGCAGCGGCAGGCGCCGCCGGTGTCGGCGGACCGGATGCGCAGCCGGATGGCCAGCTTCCAGCAGGGCATGCGCCGGGGCCGCCAGGAAGTACGTGGACAGGAGGAACAGAGTGAGTAAGCGTCCCGCCGGGGAGGATGCGTGACAACCCTTAGCCATGAGGCGCACAAGTTCGACTGGCTGATCACGGATTTCGTTCGTAACACGCCCGGAGTCGCGCACGCCGTCGTCGTCTCGGCGGACGGCCTGTGCCTGGCCGCCTCCGAGGGTTTCCCGCCGGACCGGGCCGACCAGCTCGCCGCGGTCTCGGCGGGCCTGCTGAGCCTGACCGTGGGCGCGGCGAGGGTGTTCGAGGGCGGCGCGGTGACGCAGACCGTCGTCGAGATGCAGCGCGGGCTGCTCATCGTCATGGCGATCAGCGACGGCTCCGTGATCACGGTGCTGGCAAGCCCCGATTGTGACATGGGCCTGGTGGCGTACCAGATGACGCTGCTGGTAGACAGGGCGGGACAGGCGCTCACGCCGGCCTTGCGAGCCGAGCTTCAGGCCGCGAGGACCCGGTGATGTGATGGAACTGATGGGAGAGGGCCGTGTACGGCACTGACGGAATCGGGGAAGAAGAGCCCCTGTTCCGTCCTTACGCGGTGACCGGCGGCCGTTCCGAGCCGCGTTATCACCTCGCGATGGAGACGTTGATCTCGTCGATGTCGATACCGGACGACGAGATGGCCATGCTCACCCCCGAGCAGGAGGCCATCATGCAGTTGTGCAGGTCGATCCGGTCGGTCGCCGAGATCTCGGCCCTGCTCCGCGTCCCGCTGGGCGTGGCCAGGGTGCTCGTGGCGGACATGTCCGACGAAGGGCTTGTCCGCCTGCACCAGCCACAGCTCAGCCAGGGACAGCCAGACCTCAACATGCTCGAAAGGGTGCTCAGTGGACTACGCAGGCTCTAGCGCCGGCCTAACCTCGACGAAGATCGTCGTGGCCGGGGGCTTCGGCGTCGGGAAGACCACGTTCGTGGGGGCGGTGTCCGAGATCCTCCCGCTCACCACGGAAGCGGTGATGACCGACGCGTCCGCGGGCATCGACGACCTCGCCATGACCCCCAACAAGCAGACCACGACCGTGGCCATGGACTTCGGGCGGCTCTCGCTCGACCGCGACCTGATCCTCTACCTGTTCGGGACGCCGGGCCAGCACCGGTTCTGGTTCATGTGGGACGACCTGGTCCGCGGCGCGATCGGCGCCGTCGTGCTGCTCGACACCCGCCGCCTGGCCGACAGCTTCCCCGCCATCGACTACTTCGAAGAGGCCAAGCTGCCGTTCGTGATCGGCATCAACGGCTGGGAGGGGCAGTTCCCGCACTCCGACGTGGAGGTCAGGGAGGCGCTGGCGCTCTCGCCGCACGTGCCGATCGTCCGCACCGACGCGCGCAACCGCGAGTCGGTCAAGGCGACGCTGATCTCGCTCGTCGAGCACGTCGTCCGCCTGCGTTCCGCCCCGGTCTCCTGAAGTGATCAAGCCGAGCGGCGGCTGTTGACCAGGGCCTCGATGCCGTCGAGGACGCGGCGCAGCCCGAACTCGAAGGCGTGCTCCGGGCTGTAGGCGGCGTTGAGCGCCTCGCCCGCCGCCTGGCCCACCCTGGCCGCCGTCGGGAAGTGGTGGGCGTCGGCGATCCTGCTCAGGAAGGGCGCGTGCGCGGCCCACCACTGCTCGTCGGTGATGCCCGTCTTGCTCTCGGCCTGCGCGCTCTCCACGGCGCCCCTGGCGGTGCCGTGGACGAAGCCGGTGACCAGGGTGATCACCGAGTCCATCTCCAGGTCCGACAGGCCGATGCCGTCGATGGCGCGCAGTTCGTAGTCGTACTTGGCCGTGACGTTGGGCCCGAGCACCGGGCGGTTCGCGGCCACCTGCAGCATCCATGGATGGCGCAGGTAGAGGGCCCAGTTCTCGCGGGCGATCTGCTCCAGCCTGCCCCGCCAGCCGCCCGGAACGTCCTGCGGCCTGGCGGTCTCGCCGTAGACCATGTCGAGCATGACGTCGAACAGCTCTGGTTTGCCCGGCACGTACGTGTAGAGCGACATCGTCCCGACGCCCAGCCGTTCGGCCACGCGGCGCATGGACAGCGCCTGCAGCCCCTCCGTGTCGGCCACCTCGATGGCCGCGCGCGCGATCCGGTCGACGCTCAGCTCCGGCTTGCCCTTGCGGCTGGCCCGCTCGCTCGTGCGCCAGAGCAGCGCCAGGCTGCGCGCGGGGTCGCCCTTACCCGAGTACTCAACGGTCACCTTCGTACGGTACACCGTACGGTTGCCGATCTGAATCGTAGACTGTACGGTACCGCCTACGATTCACAGGGAGGCAACCATGCCGGCAGTGCTCGCGCAGGGCCTGCGCAAGACGTACGGCGGGAAGACGGCGCTGGACGGCGTCGATCTGGACGTGGGGCGGGGCACGGTGTGCGGCCTGCTCGGCCCCAACGGCGCAGGCAAGACCACGGCCGTGCGCATCCTCACCACACTCCTGCGGCCCACGGGAGGCCGTGCGGAGGTGGCCGGGTTCGACGTGGCGACCCAGCCCCGCCAGGTACGCCGCCACATCGGCCTCGTCGGCCAGCACGCCGCCGTGGACGAACTGCTCACCGGGCGGCAGAACCTGGAGCTGTTCGGCCGCCTCCACCACCTCACGGGAGCCGAGGCGCGCGCCAGGGCCGACGAACTGCTGGAGAGGTTCGGCCTGGAGCACGAAGGCCCGGCCAAGGAGTATTCGGGCGGCATGCGGCGCAGGCTCGACCTGGCGGCCGGCATGATCCTGGCCCCGCCCGTGCTCTTCCTCGACGAGCCGACCACGGGGCTCGACCCGCGCAGCCGCACCGAGATCTGGCGGGCGGTGCGCGACCTGGTCTCCGGCGGCACCACGGTGCTGCTGACCACGCAGTACCTGGAAGAGGCCGACCAGCTCGCCCACCGGATCTCGGTGATCGACGCCGGACGGGTGGTCGCCGAGGGCACGCCCGCCGAGCTGAAGGCCGAAGTCGGGGGTGACCGGCTCGACGTGGTGATCCGCGACCCCGCGCGGCTCCACGAGGCCGCCGAGATCGTCGGCCGGGCCGCGTCCGGACCGGCCGAGGCCGACCGCGACACCCGGCACGTGAGCGCGCCGGTGCGTGAGCGCGTACGGGCGCTCACCGAGGCCCTGGCCGCACTCTCGGACGCCGGGATCGAGGCCGAGGACGTCGCGCTGCGCCGTCCCACGCTCGACGAAGTCTTCCTCAACCTGACCGCCGCCGGAGGTGGCACGAAGTGACCGCACTGCGCTGGGCGCTGGCCGACGGGTGGACCGTCGCCCGCCGCGACCTGATCCACTGGGCCAACCAGCCGATGACCGTGGTGTTCGGGGTGGTCTTCCCCATGGTGATCACCCTGGCCTTCGGCTACCTGTTCGGCGGCGCGGTCAAGGTGCCGCAGGGGGTGGACTACTTCGCCTTCCTCATGCCCGGCATGTACGGCATGACCATGCTCTTCGGACTGAGCGCCACCATGATCGCGGTAACCACCGACGCCTCCAAAGGCGTCACCGACCGCTTCCGCTCGATGCCCATGGCCCCCGCCGCCGTCCTGATCGGCCGGGCGGTCGCCGACCTGCTCAACTCCGTCCTGATCCTGGCCGGCCTGCTGGCCTGCGGACTCGCGGTCGGCTGGCGCCCGGCCACGCTCTCGGGCGCGCTCGGCGCCGTGGGCCTGCTGCTGCTCCTGCGCTTCTCGCTGCTCTGGGCCGGCATCTACCTGGGGTTGCTGGTACGCGACCCGGGCGGGGTGGTGGCCGTCCAGACACTGGAGTTCCCGATCGGCTTCCTCTCGAACGCCTTCGTCGCCCCCGGCACCATGCCGGGCTGGCTGGGCACGATCTCGGAGTGGAACCCGCTGTCGTCAACAGTCGCCGCTGCCAGGGAACTGTTCGGGAACCCCGGATGGGGCGGGGACTCATGGGTGACCCAACACGCGATCCTCATGGCCGTTCTCTGGCCCCTGGTACTCACGGCCCTGTTCTTCACCCTGTCAGTCCGCCTGTACCAACGCCTGGACCGCTGATCGCTGCGCTGCTGGTGGATAATCGCTGGCATGCGGTTCGCGATACTCGGTGAGACCCGGGCTTGGCGGGCCGACGGGGCCGAGGTCGCGCTGGGCGGCCCTGCCCGGCGGGCGCTGCTGGCGCTGCTGCTGGTCAGCCCTGGTGAGGTCGTGTCGGCCGATCGGTTGGCCGAGGAGATGGATCCGGGTGGCGCGCTGTCGGCGCACGCGCTGCAGTCCCAGGTGTCCAGGTTGCGCGCGGCCCTGGGCCCGGCGGTCGCGATCGAGCGGGCCGGGGCGGGCTACCGGATCGTCGTCCCACCCGAGGGCGTGGACGTCTGGCGGTTCGAGCACCTGACGGGGCAAGGCCGGGCCGCGCTGCGTGACGGCGCGGACGCACGGGCGGTCGCGCTGCTGCGTGAGGCGCTGGGGCTGTGGCGTGGCCCGGCGCTGGCCGACCTGGCGGAGAGCATGACGGCCAGGGCCGCCGCTGTCCGGCTGGAGGAGCTCAGGCTGGAGGCGCTCGAAGATCGGATCGAGGCGGAGCTGCGCCTGGGCGAGCATCGCGGGGTCGTGCCGGAGCTGCGCGAACTGGTGAGCCGCCACCCGCTCAGGGAACGGCCGGCGGGGCTGCTGATGCGGGCGCTGTTCGCCGAGGGCGGGCCCGCCGCGGCGCTGGCGGTGTTCGAGGAGACCCGGCGGCGCCTGGCCGACGAACTGGGCGCCGATCCCTCGGCAGAGCTGGTCGCGCTGCACAAGGAGATGCTGAGCGCAGACTCCCGGCCTGCCGCGCCGCCCGCCCAGTTCACCTCCTTCGTCGGCCGCGCCCAGGAGGTGGCCGAGGTCGCCGATCTGCTGCGCGGCGCGCGGCTGGTCACGCTGATCGGCCCCGGCGGGGTCGGCAAGACCCGGCTCTCGGTCGAGGTCGCCGACGTCACGGCCGACGAGGTGTGCTTCGTCGAGTTGGCCGCGCTGCGCGAGGGCGCCGACCTGCCGCGGGCGCTGCTGGGCGCGCTCCGACTGCGTGAGAACGCCCTGCACGCGGCGGGCCGCGCGCAGGGACCGGTCGAGCGCCTGATCGCGGCGCTGTCGGACCGGGTGCTGCTGCTCGTGCTGGACAACTGCGAGCACGTCGTCGAGCAGGTCGCGACACTGGCGGCCCGGCTGCTGGCGACGTGCCCGCGACTGCGGGTCCTGGCGACCAGCCGCGAGCCACTGGGCCTCATCGGTGAGCACCTGTGGCAGGTCAGGCCGCTGGACGGCGCGGCGTCCGTGCGGCTGTTCACCGACAGGGGTCGCGCGGCGCGACGCGGCTTCACCGCCGACCCCCGCCTCATGGAGCAGATCTGCGCGGCCCTGGACAACCTGCCACTGGCCATCGAGCTCGCGGCGGCACGGCTGCGCACGCTGGACGTCGACGACCTGGCCCGCCGGCTGGACGACCGGCTCGGGATCGCGGCCCGCGGCAGCCGCGCCGCCGACGAGCGGCACCGGACGCTGCGTTCGGTGGTCGCCTGGAGCTGGGACCTGCTGTCCGAGCCAGAACAGCGGGCCGCGCGGCGGTTCGCGGTCTTCGCCGGCGGCGCGAGGGAGGAGGCCGCCAGGCGGGTGTGCGACACCGAAGGCGAAACGCTGGAATCCCTGGCCGACAAGTCACTTCTGGAGGTCGCCGGCGGCCGTTACCGGATGCTGGAGACCATCCGCGCCTATGCCGGGGAACGCCTGGAAGCGGCGGGCGAACACGAAGCGGTCCGCCGCGCCCACGCACGCCATCTTCTGAAGCTGGTCAGAACCGCCGGTCCGCACCTGCTGCGGGAGGGACAACTGGAGTGGCTGCCGGTCCTGGCGGCCGAACACGCTGACCTGCTCGCGGCGGTGCGCTGGACGGTCCAGTCGAAGGAGAGCGTCACCGCCTTGGAGTTGCTCGCTGCGGCTGCGCCCTACCTGTGGATCCAGGGTGTGCCCGCGTCGTTCGCACCTGAGGCGATCGCGCTGCTGAACGCCCTGGGCGACGCGCCCCCGGCGGGGTACTCGACGTCCTCGCATGGTGAGGAGTACGCGTTGTGCGTACTCCTGGCGGCCTTCGGAGCCGCCGGGCGGCCGCTCTGGCAGCGGCACCGCGCCTCCGCCGCGCAGACGCTGGCCGCCGCCTGGCCGGGTGACCGTCCTGGCCGCCATCCGGTCGCGCTGCTGCTGTGGATGTTGCGGAACGCGGCCGAGGCCGACGTTCAGGCCGCGTTTGCGCTCGTCTCGTCCCAGCGCGACTGCCCCGATCCGTGGGTGCGGGCGGTCGCCCGGTACGTGGCCGGGTACGGAGCGCTCGGCGAGGGCGACGTCGAGGGCGCGCAGCGCCTGTTCGGCACGGCCGCCGACGGATTCCGCGCACTCGGCGACCGATGGGGCACCGCGCTGACCCTGGACACGCTCGCCGACCTGGCGAGCGCACGCGGCGATCGCACGACGGCGATCGCGCTGACCGACCAGGCGCTCTCCCTCACCCAGCGGCTCGGCGCCCTGGAGGACAGCGCCGACCTGCTGGTCAACCGGGGCGACCATCTGATCGGCGACGACCTGGCGGCGGCGCGCGCCGACTACGACAGGGCCGCGGCGCTGGCCCGTCGCGCGGGCAGCCCCACCTACCTGGCGGCGGCCCTGCGCGGGCTCGGCGACATCGCCCTGCTGGAGCAGGACCTGGCCGAGGCGGAGCGGCTGTACGGCGAGGCCCTGGAACGCCTCGACCCGCACTGGGTCAAGAGCCTGGGCAACCGGGTGCGCACGTTCGCCGGGCTGGGCCGGGTCGCCGAGGCGCGGGGCGACCACGCCGCGGCAGCCGAGCGATACCGGCAGGCCGCCGCGTTGGTCAGCCCCGACATGCTCCCTCTGATGGGTCTCCCCGAGGCCGTCCTGCGGGCCGTGAGTCCACGGTGAGCTCGCGGTGAGCGCATGGTGAGGCCTGCCGGGCAGGCTCGCCGTCATGAAGAACACCAACGTGCTGATCTCGGGCGCCTCCGTCGCCGGTCCCGCGCTCGCCTACTGGCTGCACCGCCACGGTTTCACCCCCACGATCGTGGAGCGCGCCCCCGCGCTGCGCGACGGCGGCTACGCGGTCGACTTCCGCGGCCGGGCACACCTGTCGATCCTGCGCCGCATGGGCATCCTGGCCGACGTCGAGCGCGCCGCCACCGGCATGGGATCCATGTCGTACGTGAACGACGCCGGCAAACCGCTGGCCCGCATGCCCGCCGACCTGTTCTCCGGCGACATCGAGATCCTCAGGGGCGACCTGGCCGGGATCCTCTTCGACGCGACCAAGGAACACACCGAGTACGTCTTCGGCGACTCCATCACCTCGCTCGCCGAGGACGAGCACGGCGTGAGCGTCACCTTCGAGCGCGCCGCGCCGCGCCGGTTCGACCTGGTGATCGGCGCCGACGGGTTGCACTCCGTCACGCGCCGCCTGGCGTTCGGACCGGAGGAGCGGTTCGTGCGGCACCTCGGCGTCTACTGCGCGATCTTCACCACGGCCAACCACCTCGGGCTCGACCACACCGGGCACGTCTACCGCACCGCGGACCGGCTCGTCTCGATGTACAGCGCCCGCCACAACACCGAGGCCAAGGCCTGCTTCTACTTCGGCTCGCCGGTCCTGGGCCTCGACCGCAAGGACGTGGCGCGACAGCAGGCCGTCCTCGTCGAGCACTTCGCCGGCAACGGCTGGCAGAGCGACCGGCTGCTGCACGACATGCGGTTCGCGCCGGACTTCTACTTCGACTCGGTCGGCCAGGTTCACATGGACGGCTGGTCACGCGGCCGGGTCGCCTTGGTCGGCGACGCCGCCTACTGCCCGTCCTCGCTGTCGGGCATGGGTTCGGGGCTCGCGCTGGTCGGCGCGTACGTCCTGGCGGGCGAACTGGCCGCGGCCCACGGCGACCACCGCGTCGCGTTCGCCCGCTACGAGCGGGAGCTGCGGGAGTACGTCGCGGGCTGCCAGAAGCTGGGCGACGGCGTCGCCAAGATCATGATGCCGAGCAACCGCCTGCTGCTCGCGTTCCTCAACCGTTACTACAAGCTGCTGCCCTACCTGCCCGGCAAGAACATTCCGGCCATCATGGGCCGCAGGGCGGCCGAGAACATCACGCCGCGCGACTACGAGGACCTGCTCAGCGGTGGCCGGGGTCGGTGAGCAGGGCGATCGAGCGTTGGGCCGAGCGGATGCGGCCGGTGATGGGCGCCAGGCCCCAGGCGTCGCCGCAGAACGTCGCCACCCGCTCGACCCATTCGAGCGTCCGCTCGCGGTCATCAGCCATGAAGGTCAGCTTACTTCGGAGGAACTGTACGTCAGCGGCGGTAGAAGTCCACGGGCTCCGGCGGGAGCGGGGTGTTGCCGAGGATGAGGTCGGCGGCCTTCTCGGCGAGCATCATGACGGGCGCGTAGATGTTGCCGTTCGTGACGTACGGCATCGCCGAGGCGTCCACGACGCGCAGGCCGTCCAGGCCGTGGACGCGCATGGTGGCCGGGTCGAGCACGGACATGTCGTCCAGGCCCATCCTGCAGGTGCACGACGGGTGCAGGGCCGTCTCGCCGTCGCGGGCCACCCAGGCGAGGATCTCCTCGTCGGTGCGCACGCCGGGGCCCGGCGAGAGCTCGCCACCGTCCAGGTCCGCCCAGGCCGGTTGGGAGAGGATGGCGCGGGCGTGCCGGATGGCCTCCACCCACTCGCGGCGGTCCTGGTCGGTGGACAGGTAGTTGAAGCGGAGCGCGGGCTTGGCCCGGGGGTCGCGCGAGGTGAGGCGGACCGAGCCGCGGGCGTCGGAGTACATCGGGCCGATGTGCACCTGGTACCCGTGGCCGCCTGCCGGGGCGGAGCCGTCGTAGCGGACCGCGATCGGCAGGAAGTGGAACATCAGGTTCGGGTACGCCGCGTCGTCGTTCGAGCGGATGAAGCCGCCCGCCTCGAAGTGGTTCGTGGCGCCGGGGCCGCTTCTGCGAAAGAGCCAGTCGGCGCCGATGAAGGGCCGTCGCCACCTGGCCAGGGACGGCTGCTGGGAGACCGGCTTCGTGCAGGCGTGCTGGACGTAGACCTCCAGGTGGTCCTGCAGGTTCTCACCCACTCCCGGCAGGTCGTGCACCACGTCGATGCCCAGGTCCGACAGTGGCGTGCGGGGGCCGACCCCCGACAGTTGCAGGAGTTGCGGGGTGTTGATCGCGCCGCCGCACAGGATCACCTCCCCGGCATCGACGCGCTTGCCGTCGCACTGCACACCGACCGCCCGTTTCCCCTCAAAGAGGACCTTCTCCACGAAGGCGCGGGTCCTGACCGTGAGGTTGCGGCGGCCGCGCACCGGGTGCAGGTAGGCGCGGGCGGCGCTGAGCCGGCGGCCCCGGTGGATGGTGCGGTCGAAGGCGGCGAAGCCCTCCTGGCGGTAGCCGTTCACATCGTCGGTGAGCGGGTGGCCGGCCTGCTGGACCGCCTCGAAGAAGGCCTCGAACAGCGGCCCGCGCGCCGGGCCGCGCTCCAGCTTCAGCGGGCCCGCGCCGCCACGGAAGTCCGTGCCGGGATCGGCCAGGCAGTTCTCCATCCGCTTGAAGTAGGGCAGGCAGTGCGCGTAGTCCCAGTGCTCCATGCCGGGGTCGGCCGCCCAGCGCTCGTAGTCGAGGGGGTTGCCGCGCTGGAAGATCATGCCGTTGATGCTGCTGGAGCCGCCCAGGACCTTGCCGCGGGCGTGGTAGACGCGGCGTCCTTCCATGTACGGCTCCGGCTCGGACTCGTACTTCCAGTCGTAGAAGCGGCTGCCGATCGGGAACATCAGGGCGGCCGGCATGTGGATGAAGACGTCCCACAGGTAGTCGGGCCGCCCGGCCTCCAGTACGAGCACCGACACCGACGGGTCGGCGCTGAGCCGGTTGGCCAGGGCGCAGCCGGCGCTGCCGCCGCCGACGATGACGTAGTCGAACCTCAACGCGGCATCCAGTCCTTCCAGACGATCTTGTTCTCCGCCACCCACCGCTTGGCGGCCTCGGCGGCGCTCATCTTCTCGTTGATCATGTCGCTGGCCACGGTGTTCTGGTCGTCGTTGGTCCAGGTGAAGTTGCGGACCAGTTCGTAGGCGGGCCCGCCCCGTTCGGCGAACCGCTTGCTGACGATCTTGTCCAGCAGGTACGGCGGGTAGTCGCAGGCCACCCTGGCCGCCACGTTGTCGCAGCCCACGGCGTACGGGGGCAGCGTGACCTTGACCAGTTTGACCTTGGTGAACAGCCATTGCGGTTCGTAGAAATACATGAGAAGAGGGGTGCGATTCTTCGTCGCGAACTGCGCCGCCTTGATCAGCGCGTCCTCGCTCCCCGAGTAGACGACCTTGTAATTGAGCCCGAGGTTCTTCACGAGAGCCTCGTCGTTGGTGACGAACGTCGGATCGCCATCCAGGATCTGTCCGGCATTTCCGGTTTTTTCGGTCCGGAAAAGGGGGGCGTACTTATTGAGGTTTCGGTAGTCCGTAATATCGGGATACTTTTTGGCCATCCACTCGGGGACGTACCAGCCGATCACCCCTTTGTTCCCGGTGAGCCCGGCCGACAGCGCCACCTTCTTCTCCTCGATGAACTCCTTCTTCAGGTCGGGATGACCCCAGTTCTCGATGATCACATCGACCTTGCCGGTCTCGAAATCCCGCCAGGAATCGGCCTCCTTCATGGTCCGTTTGGACACCTTGTACCCCAGCTCGTGTTCGAGCAGGTACGCCAGCACGGCGGCCTGGGCCTCGTAGCCCACCCAGCCGTGGACGTCGATGTTGACGGCGCCCTTGGGCTGGGCGACGGTCTCGGGCGTCCCGCTGGAGCAGGCCGCCAGCAGCAGGGCCGCGACCAGCGGCCCGATCAGCGTCTTCATGCGCATGAGAGGTCTCCGCGACCGCGGCTCCCCGGCGGGGAGCCGCGCTCAGGCAGCGGTCACTTGGGGATCCAGGCCTGCCACTTGGCGGTGTTGGCCTCGACCCACTTCTTGGCGGCCTGCTCACCGGTCAGGCCGTTGTTGGTCATGTCGTCGGCGACGGCGTTCTGGTCCTCGTTGGTCCAGCTGAAGTTCTTGATCAGGTCGTACGCCTTGCCGCCGGTGTCGGCGAACTTCTTGCTGACGATCTTGTCGAGGTCCAGCTCCGCGTAGTCGCAGGCGACCTTCTTCGGGTCGGCGTCGCAGCCCTCGGTGTAGGCGGGCAGGTTGACACGGACCAGGTCGGTCTTGCTGAAGAGCCAGTGCGGGTCCCAGAAGTAGAACAGCAGCGCCTTCTTCTGCTCCTGCGCCTGCTGGGCGCCCTTGATCAGGGCCGCCTCGCTGCCGCCGACGACGACCTTGAAGTTCAGCTTGAGGTTCTTGATCAGGGCTTCCTCGTTGCTGACGTAGGACGGGTCACCGAACAGCAACTGCCCCTTGCCGCCCGACTCGGAGGTCTTGAACAGGTCGGCGTACTTGTTCAGGTTCTTGGAGTCGGTGATGTCGGGGTGCTCGTCTGCCATCCACTTCGGGATGTACCAGCCGATGACGCCCTTGTTGCCGGTGGAGCCCGCCTCGAGCGCGACCTTCTTCTCCTCGATGAACTTCTTCTTGAGGTCGGGGTGGCCCCAGTTCTCGATGATGACGTCGACGTCGCCGGTCTCGAAGCCCTCCCAGGCGAGCTGCTCCTTGATCTCGGGCAGCTCGACGGTGTAGCCGAGCTCGTTCTTCAGCAGGTACGCCACCACGTTGGCGCTGGCCTCGTAGCCCACCCACGGATTGATCGCGATCTTGACCGTGCCCGCGGCGGAGCCGGCGGCGGTCTGCGGGGCCGAGGAGGAGCCGGTCGAGCTGTCGACCGTGGCCCCGCCACATCCCGTGGCGGCGATTCCCAGTGCGAGAAGGCCTGCGAGCAGGCGAATCTTCATGTGAACTTCCTTTTTCGGGGGGAAGGGCGCTTGTCGGCGCCCTGCGTGATGCGGTCGAGCATGACTCCGAGCAGCACGGTCGCGATGCCCGCGATGAAGCCCATGCCGAAGTCGGTTCGCTGGGAGAACCCGGCGACCACGTCGTAGCCGAGCGCGCCGGCCCCGACCAGGCCGCCGACGACGACCATGGCCAGCGTCATGACGATGCCCTGGTTGGCCGCGAGCAGGATCGCCCGCCTGGCCATGGGGAGCTGCACCTTCCACAGGAGCTGGCCCGGAGTCGACCCGGCCGAGGCCGCCGCCTCGACGACCGTGGCGGGCACGGCCTTGATGCCGTCCTCGACCAGGCGCACCACCGGCGGCACCGCGTAGATGATCGAGGCGAAGATGGCGGTGAACCTGGTCGTCTCGAACAGGGCCAGCGCCGGCAGCAGGTAGACGAAGGCGGGCATGGTCTGGGCGGCATCCAGGATGGGCCGCTGGATGGCCGAGTAACGCGGCGAGCGGGCCGCGGCCACCCCGAGCAGCAGGCCGATCAGCAGGGTGACCAGCACCGCGACGGCCACCGTGCTCATCGTCTGCATGGTGTGCTCCCAGACGCCGAGCAGCGCGATGGCCAGCAGGCAGCCGAGCGCCGTCAGCGCCGGGCGCACCCCGCTGACCCGCCAGGCGACGGTCAGCACCGCGAGGGCGACCAGCCACCACGGGGCCGTGGTGAGCAGCGCCTCCAGGGGGTTGAGCAGGGCGGCGGAGGTGAGGTCCTTGATGAACGTCGTGACCCCGTACCAGCTCGTCTCGGCCCAGCGGACGACGTCGTTCACCCCGGCGACGAAGTTGACCGTCAGGTTCTCCGGCCAGACGCGCGGCAGCACGGGGATGAGCGCCAGCCCGGCCACGGCCAGCACCCCCGCCGCGACCAGGTCGGTCCGGTTGGTCTTGGCGTGCGGGTCGCGCCTGGCGACGGCCATCATCATGCGGTCGAGTACCACCGCCATGACCACGACGGCCACGCCCGCCGGGAGCATGATGCCGACCTGCGCCCGCGACAGGCCCCTGATGATGTCGCCGCCCAGCCCCGGCGCCGAGATCAGGTTGGCGATGACGACCATGGACAGGGCCATCATGATGGTCTGGTTCACCGCCAGCGCCATCGTCGACCTGGCCAGCGGCAGGTAGACCTTGAAGAGCGTCTGCGCGCGCGTCGCGCCCAGCGACGTGGACGCCTCCACGGCCGTGGGCGAGACCCGCGAGATGGCCAGCGCGGTGATGCGGATGGCGGGCGGGATCGAGTAGATCATGGTCGCGATGGCCCCGGCCGGCGCGCCGATGTGGAAGAAGAGCGCGAGCGGCGCCAGGTACGCGAACGTCGGCATGATCTGCATGACGTCCAGCACCGGCGTGATCGTCCGGCGTACGCGTGCCGACAGCCCGGCCCAGACGCCCAGCGGGACGCCGATCGCCAGCGACAGCAGCACGGCCACCGCGACCAGGGCCAGCGTGTCGATGCTCGACTGCCACAACCCCAGCACGCCGAACGTGCTGACGCCCGCCATCGCCAGCAGCCCGATCCGCCAACCGCCCGCCAGCCAGCCCAGCGCGCCCATGACGCCGGTGACGCCCGGCCAGCCGAGCGCGTACAGGACGGTCTCGAAGGCGTCGTAGAGTGCGCCGACGCCGAGCCTGATGTAGTTGAGGAAGTACAGGAAGAGCGGGTTGTCGTTGCGGTGGTCGTCGATCCATTCGCGCAGGTCGGTGACGGCCAGGAACTGCGGCGCCTCCTTGTCGTGCGGCAGCGTCCCGGTGCCGCGGAAGACCAGGTACGCCGCCGCGAACGCCACCGCCACCCCCACCGGAGCCGCCCACCTCGGCAGCCCGAGCCTGGAGGGCGTGCTGACGGCAGTGCTGCTCATGAGACCTCCTTCGTCGGCCTCATGTTTCCTTGCTGTCTGATGAGCTCGACAAGCTCGCTCATGAGACCTTCACCGCGACGTCCTGGCCCGACAGGAAGGTGAGCAGGTCCACGCGGTCCACGACGCCCACCAGCTCCTCGCCGTCCACGACCCGGATCGGGCGCGAGGAGGCCGAGGCCAGGCCGATGGCGTCCTTGACGACCGTGGTGACCGGCAGCGCGGGCCCGTCCAGCGGCTCGCCCGGCTCGGGGTCGCGGCAGATCCAGCGCAGCGTCAGCACGTGGCTCCTGGGCACGTCGCGGACGAAGTCGGCGACGTAGTCGTCGGCCGGCGCGCCCACCAGCTCCTCGGCCGTGCCGATCTGCACGATCGAGCCGGCTCGCATGATGGCGATCCGCTCGCCGAGTTTGAGCGCCTCGGACAGGTCGTGGGTGATGAACACCATCGTCTTGCCGACCTCGCGGTGCAGCCGGATCACCTCGGCCTGCATGTCGCGGCGGATCAGCGGGTCGAGCGCGCTGAACGGCTCGTCGAACAGCATCACCTGGGGATCGACGGCCAGCGCCCTGGCCAGGCCGACGCGCTGCTGCATGCCGCCGGAGAGCTGGTCGGGGTAGGCGTCGGCGTAGCCGTCGAGGCCCACGAGGGAGAGGATCTCGGTCGCCCGCGCGTGCCTGAGCGCCTTGGCGGCGCCCTGGATCTCCAGGCCGTAGCCCACGTTGTCGATCACCTTGCGGTGCGGCAGCAGGCCGAAGTGCTGGAAGACCATGCTGACCTGGTGGCGGCGGATCTCGCGGAGCCGGGCCGGTGAGGCGCTGCCGATGTCCTCGCCGCCGATCGCGATCTTGCCCGCGGTGGGCTCGATGAGCCGGGTGAGGCAGCGCACGAGCGTGGACTTGCCGCTGCCCGACAGGCCCATGACCACGAAGACCTCGCCGGGGCGCACCTCGAAGCTGACGTCTCTCACGGCGGCGGTGCAACCGGTCTTCTCTCTCAGCGCGGCCGGTGCGAGATGTCTGTCATCGCTGTTCAGGACTTTTTCTGCCCTCGGACCGAAGATCTTCCAAAGTCCGGCAACGGTGATAGCCGCGCTGTCGGGAGAATCCCGCACACTCGCCTCCTCGATTGACGTCGATCAACCTATGTGGGAAATAGCGCGAATCTCAATGTTGTGACCGTCCGGAGACCGGTGTGCTTCTCCGGCGTTACGCGCTTGGAACGCGCTAATCGCCCATAGGTGGACATGGGCCGTGTTAAAGGTTTATTTCTCACTCGATGAACTCGGAGGTGGAACTCCAGCTTCTCACCTCAGGAGTCACACGACTCGAATTTTGTCGCGTTATGTTCGGTTGGCCACCAGCCACGGGATGTGTTCCAATTACCCGGCACTTGCTGATTTCCCCCGGGGTGCAGCCCCCTCAAATACGCCGATTCGGGCGAGGTGCGTTCGGTGAGTACAGAGCTGGGCGACAGGCAGGCCAGTGCGGGTAACTGGCGCCTGCGCAATTGGCGCGTCCGGGCGCGTCTGGTCGCCCTCATCCTCATCCCGACTGCGGCCGCCGTGCTGCTCGGCGGTGTTCAGGTGCTGGCCTCGACGAACGCGGCGGGCGACTACACGCGGACGACCGAATTCGCCCGCCTGTCCGCGGAGGTGGGCCGGCTGACGCATCTGGTGTCGGCGGAGCGTGCCAGAACCTCCTGGTTCATCGCCCGCAACCGGCCCGCCGCCGGGCTGGCCGAGGTGCGGAGCCAGATGGACGCGGTGGACGTGTCGGCGGAACGTGTCCGCGACCTGGCCCGCGCGCTCCTGCCAGGGGTGAGCGGCCGCAGCGCGGACCAGCTGGAGAACCTGCTCAGCCGCATGGACGACCTGAAAGACCTGCGCAAGCAGGCCCTTGAGGCCAACCTGCTGGCCGGGCCCGCCGTCGAGCTCTACACGACGGTCGTCGACGAGTTGCTGTCGGTCCACAACGAGCTGGCCAAGGGCAGCGCCGACGACGAGCTGTTCCGCCAGACCCGCATGCTCGACGGGCTCGCCAGGGCCAAGGAGAGCGTCTCCTACCAGCAGGCGCTGGTCACCGTCGTGCTCGCCGAGGGCGCCTTCGACCAGGACCAGCTCAAGCGCTTCCTCGGCGAGCAGTCCAAGGAGGCCAACGAGCGCAGGGGCTTCGCCGTCGAGGCCACCGCCGACGAGCGCCGCCTGTTCGACGAGACCGTCAACGGCAGATCCGCCGACCGCATGCTGCTCCTGCGCGAGCTGGTGCTGATCAGGGCCACCAAGGCGCTGCCGCTCAGCGGGCTCGACCTGGGCAGGGGTGATGACGCCAAGGACTGGTTCGACGCCGCCAACGTGGTCGTCGACTCCATGCGCAAGGTCGAGGAGCGCCAGGCCGAGGGCATCGTGGCACGCAGCCAGGCGCTCAGCGAGGAGGAACGGCAGCGGGCGCTGGTGATCGCGGCCGCCGTGCTCGCCCTGCTCGTGGTCGTGCTCCTGATCACCACCGGCGTGGCCAGGTCGCTGGTGCGCCCGCTGCGCCGCCTGCGCGGCGAGGCCCTGGAGATCGCCGGACGCCGGCTGCCCGACTTCGTCCAGCACCTGCGGGAGTCGCGCGACGGCGCCGTCAACGCCGAGGTCCCGCCCATCGGGATCTTCTCCAAGGACGAGGTCGGCGAGGTCGCGCGCGCCTTCGACGAGGTGCACCGCGAGGCCGTGCGGCTGGCGGGCGACGAGGCGCGGCTGCGCTCGAACGTCAACGCCATGTTCGTCAACCTGTCCAGGCGCAGCCAGACGCTGGTCGAGCGGCAGCTCACGCTGATCGAGAAGCTGGAGCGCGGCGAACGCGACGACACCAGGCTCTCCGACCTGTTCAAGCTCGACCACCTGGCCACCCGCATGCGCCGCAACAGCGAGAACCTGCTGGTCCTGGCCGGGCAGGAGGCCGCGCGCAAGTGGAGCGAGCCGGTCGAGCTGATGGACATCGTGCGCGCGGCCCTCGGCGAGGTCGAGAACTACGAGCGCGTCAGCATCCAGGTCGAGTCGGACGTCGCCGTCGCCGGCCAGGCCGTCACCGACGTGGTGCACCTGCTCGCCGAGCTGGTCGAGAACGCGGTCTCGTTCTCCTCGCGCGACACCAAGGTCGTCATCTCCAGCAGCCGCATCGACGGCGGCGGCCTGATGCTGTCGGTCACCGACCACGGCATCGGGATGAGCCAGGAGGAGCTGGCCGAGTCCAACTGGCGTCTGGCCAACCCACCGGTCGTGGACGTGTCGGTGTCGCGGCGCATGGGCCTGTTCGTGGTCGGCCGGCTGGCGCTGCGGCACAGCATCAGGGTCCAGTTGCGCCAGCAGGACGTCGGCGGGCTGACCGCGATGGTGCTGATCCCGCCGATGCTGCTCACGGCGGTGCCGGGCCCGGCCGCCGCGCCGCAGCCCCGCGTCCAGGTGCCCCGGCAGGCGAGCCCCGTGTCGATGGCGCCGTCCTTCGGGCCCGCGCACCCGTCGCTGGACGTCGCGCCGCCGGCGCCCGAGCCGTCGTCCTGGTTCAGCGCGACGCGCGGCCCGTCGTCGCAGGCGCCGCCCGACGCGGCGCCGTTCGCGTCGTTCGAGGCGTCCGACGGGGCCGCGGCCTCGTTCCCGTCGTACGAGGCCGGCGACGTGGCCGGGGGGTCGTTCCCGTCCTTCGCCACCCCGATGCCGGCCCAGCCCAAGGACGACTTCCAGTCGATCTACGCCGCCATCGAGGGGGGCGGCTGGTTCACCAAGCCGGCGCCGACGGCCGACCATCGTGATCCGGGGCCGCCGCCCGCCGCCGATCCGGCCTGGTCGTCGCCCTCCGACAGCGGCTGGCAGGCCGCCGCCTCGGAGCCCGCCCATGGCGGAACCACGAGTTCAGGCTTGCCGAAACGCACGCCGAAAGCGAATCTTGTACCCGGCACCGCGAATCCACAGCCACCGCCCGTTTCCGCTCCTCCGCCGTCCCCTGATCGACTGCGCAACCGGCTGGCCAGCTACCAGCAGGGCGTGGCCAAGGGACGAGCCGAGCTTGAGGAGGACTCATGAGCGAGCTCATCAGCCGGCAAGGAAACATGAGGCCGACGAAGGAGGTCTCATGAAGGAGCTGAGCCAGGCCGCCAGGGACATCAACTGGCTGGTCAGCGCCTTCGTCGAAGAGGTTCCCGGGGTGGCGCACGCCGTGGTGGTCTCCGCCGACGGCCTGCCCATGGCGTTCTCGCGGGGCTTCCCCCGCGACCGCGCCGACCAGCTCGCCGCCATCGCGGCCGGGCTGGTGAGCCTCACGCAGGGCTCGGCGCGGGTGTTCGAGGGCGGCGGCGTCACCCAGACTCTTGTCGAGATGGAACACGGCCTGCTGCTGGTGATGTCGATCAGCGACGGGTCCTGCCTGGCGGTGCTGGCCGCGCCCGACTGTGACATGGGCCTGGTGGCGTACCAGATGACGATCCTGGTCGAGCGCACGGGACAGGTGCTCACGCCCGCCGTCCGCGCCGAACTGTCGCGGAGCCCGGCCAGGCAAGTAGACAGGTGATGGGAGCGGACGTTGGCATCGTGGGACAACGGGGAGCCGGAGCCCGAGCGCAGCTCGCTGGTCCGGATGTACGCCGTCACCGGAGGCAGGACCACCCCGCGCACGGATCTCGCCATGGAAGCGCTGGTATCGTCGGCGACGTCGGCGCAGCTCGGCACGACCTACACGCGCGAATACCGCGCGATCAGCGAGCTGTGCCGTCAGGTGCGGTCCGTGGCGGAGATCTCCGCGCTGCTGGGCGTCCCGCTCGGTGTGGCACGGGTGCTGATCGCCGACATGGAGGCGGACGGGCTGGTCAGGGTGTACCAGCCGCAGCTTGACGCGGGCCTGCCCGACAGGGGCCTGCTCGAAAGGGTGCTGAGTGGACTTCGAAGGCTCTAGCCGGCTCACCTCCACGAAGATCGTCGTGGCGGGCGGGTTCGGCGTGGGGAAGACCACGTTCGTCGGCTCGGTGTCCGAGATCATGCCGCTGACCACGGAAGCGGTGATGACCGACGCGTCGGCGGACATCGACGACCTCATGCACACACCGGGCAAGACCACCACCACCGTGGCCATGGACTTCGGGCGGCTCTCGCTGGAGAGCGACCTGATCCTCTACCTGTTCGGCACGCCGGGCCAGCACCGCTTCTGGTTCATGTGGGACGACATCGTGCGCGGGGCCATCGGCGCCGTGGTGCTGGTGGACTCGCGGCGGCTGGCCGACAGCTTCCCGGCCGTCGACTACTTCGAGGAGTCGGGGATCCCGTTCGTGGTCGGGCTGAACGGCTGGGACGGCGAGTTCCCGCACAGCGAGGCCGAGGTGCGGGAGGCGCTCACGCTCTCGCCGCACGTGCCGATCGTGCGCACGGACGCCCGGCAGCGCGACGAGGTCAAGCACGCGCTGATCAAGCTGGTCGAGCACGCCCTGGCGGCGCGCTCCCATTGAAGGCTCCTACCGGGCGCCCCACCAGTACGCGGCCACCAACTCCGCCACCAGCGTCTCGGTGAGCAGGGCGACGTCGCGATCGTCGTCGTGCCGGTAGCGGACCGCCGCCGCGGCGTCCTTCACCTCGGCCCCCACCGTGACCACCGTGGACCCCCGCTCGCGTACCCAGTCCATCGCCTGGGCGTCGTAGCGGGAGCCGGGGAAGAGCAGGGCGCGGTAGTCGAGGGTCTTGGTGAGGTAGACGTCCACGTGGGACCAGTCGCCGCTCTCGCACGCGTCGGCCGGACGGCGCGGCCCTTCCCTGAACATCAGGGCCGACTGCTCGGCCGACGACAGACGCTCGGCGGGCGCGATCGTGTAGACGCCGTGCGCCCCGTCGAGCAGTTCCATGGTCGGCGGGAGCCACTCGTCCCTGCGCTCCAGGAGGTCGGCCGTGGCCTGCGCGGCCCGCCTGACCAGGGCGGGAACGTCGCGTTCCGTGCCCAGCAGCCGGGTCTCCAGGGCCAGCAGGAGCGCCAGCGTGTGCTGGAACGTCCGGCAGGCGACGCCGCCGCGCTCCTCGCCCGCGTGCAGGGGGACCACCAGGTCGGCCGCCTCCGCCAGGGCACTGCCCGCGTTGTTGGTGAGCGCGGCCAGGAACGCGGGCCCGCCGGCGTAGCGGGCGGTGGCCTCTAGCGTCTCCCCGCTGGAGCCGGTGGCCGAGATCGGGATGACCAGGGTGCCCGGGGCAGCCGGGTAGGTGGCCTCGGCCGAGGCGTAGTCGGCGTGGGCGTCCACGCCCGCGGCGCGCAGGCGCAGGGCGGCCACCCCCGCGGCGTAACGGGAGCTGCCCATGCCCAGGAAGAGCACCCTTCGGACGTCCCCGGGCAGGCCCGCGAACGGGTCGCCCGCCTCCAGGAGGTCGGCCAGGTTCGCCAGGGACTCCGGCTTGGCCTCCAGATCGGCCAGGTAGAGCTCAGAATTCACGCGATGTTCTCCTCGGTATACCAACTACGCAACACGCCCATGGGGGCGTAACGCCAACGGGGCAGGTGACGGGCGGCGTAGATCAGCTCCCGGCACTCCTGCTCCACCTCGAACGGCCGGATCAGCCGCTCCTCCAGCAACTCCTGCCTGCCCGCCTCCGCCAGCCCGTCACGGTACGCGGTGAGCAGGGCGGCCCGCGCCTCGGCCGCCCACCGGGCCGCGCGGGCGGGCGGGGTGCCCCTGCGTTTGACCGCCACCTGGGCCACGTGCTCCAGGCTCGTGGTGAGCTGGGCGACGTCCCTGGCCGCCGGCTGGTACGGCCGTGCCTCGGTCAGCGTGGGGTTGCCGTCGAAGTCGATCACCGCGTACCCGTCGCGCCACCGGAGGATCTGGCCCACGTGGAGGTCGCCGTGGATCCTGATCAGCGGGCCGGTGACGGGCTCGTCCAGGGGCGCCAGCTCCCGCCTGATCTTGTCGGCGTGCGCGGCCAGCCACCGGCCGTCGTCGCCGCCGGTCAGGTCGAGCGCCTCTCGCAACGCGGCCTCCGCCCTGGCCGCCGGGTCCTCCGGCGCTCCCGCCTCCGAGGAAAGCGGGGACAGGGCCAGATGCAGTTCGGCCGCCAGGCGGCCCAGCTCGGACGCGAACTCCGCGGTGCCGGCCGAGGCCTCGTCCACGCACCACTCCCAGCCGTCCCCGGCGTCGGGAAGGTAGCCCGTGACCAGGGCCAGCAGCTCCTCGCGGCCGTCCACCGCGCGCGTCAGGGCGGCGTAAGGGGGTGCGGTGTCGTTGAATCCGGCCTCAACGAGATGGGCGAGGATCTCCGGGGTCGGGTGCGGCAGGGGCGCGGGCGGGTTCAGCCACTTGACCACGACCTTCTCGGCTACTACCACCGAGTAGTTGGTCTGGTCAACGTGCGGGCCGAAATCCCGCTCACCTGGGACCCCAGTGTGGAGATCTTCAGGGGCGTACGAGAGGCTGGGCAACGGCTGGAAGCGGCGCACCCCGAAGGGTGGTGGCACCTCACCCTCCAGCAGCGCCACAAGCGCGGCGCTGATCCCGCGATCTCGTGCGGTGAGAGGTCTCTCACCGAGAGAGATCAGGCGGTCGCCAATTGAATCCCAATTCAACACGTGCACCGAACTTCCTGGTAGCAATGTGGTTAAAAGTCTTGCTCATGTTGATTTCTGCTGCAACACTCCTGGTCTGGTCTGTCGTGTCCGGTATGGTCGCGCGACCCCTCGTTACATCACAAATTCCAGAAGGAGTAGTCGGCCGTGTCCCGTATCCGGTTCACCCGTCGTCTTCCGGCCGCCGTGGCGGCGGCCGGTCTCGCGCTTGCCGTAGCGGCGTGCGGTGGTGAGTCGTCAAACTCAGATGGCACAACCGTGGCGGCGGCCGACGAGCTCAAGCCCAACGCGGACCTGTCGAAGCAAGCCCTCCAGATCACGGTCTGGCCCGGCTACACGCCCGAGGAGCTTCCCGCGAGGGTCAAGCAGAAGCTCAAGGTGCAGGGCCTGAAGGTTGCTCTGCATGACACGAACGAGATCGCCATGCAGAAGCTCACCGCCTCCGGCGACAGCGGCATCGACGTGGCGTTCGTGTCGGGCCAGTACGCGCAGGCGCTCAACGCGATGGGCCTGCTGGAGCCGATGCACCCCGAGCTGATCCCCAACCTGGCCAACCTCTACCCCGAGGCCACTCAGCTCTCCTACGACAAGGGCAACAAGTACTCGGTGCCCTACACGTGGGGCACGACCGGCATCTGCTACCGCACCGACCTGGTCAAGAAGAAGCCGACCAGTTGGAACGATCTCCTCAAGCCCCCGGCCTGGGCCGAGAAGAAGGTCACCCTGATGACCACCGAGCGCTGGCTGGCCCTGCCGGCGCTCAAGTCGCTCGGCTTCTCGGTCAACACCGACAAGGACGAGGAGATCCAGAAGGCCAAGGACCTCCTCATGGCGGCCAAGCCCCACCTGCTCGCCTTGGACGACACCACGTTCGGCGACCGGCTCAAGTCCGGCGAGGCCGTCATGGTCGAGGCGTGGGACGGTTGGTGCCCGACCAACGACCCGAAGGGCAACATCGCCTTCGAGGTGCCGAAGGAGGGCAGCGACCTCTGGGTGGACACCATGGTGATCATGAAGTCCTCCAAGAACAAGGAGGCCGCGCACGCCCTGATCAACTACATCCTCGACCCCGAGATCCACAGTTGGGCCGCCGAGAACATCAACTACAAGGTGCCCAACAAGGCGGCCATGGAGAGGCTGCAGATCCCCAAGGGCTCGCTGCTGGAGACCAAGCCCGCCGAACTGCTCAACGGTGAGTCGCTCGTCGACCTCGGCCAGTCGTCCCTGAAGTACACGCGCCTGTCGCAGGACATCAAGGCCGGATAGTCGTCGTTGCGGTGAAGTCTGAGGTCAAGGCCCGGCCGGTGGCTCCCCCGCGGGGGCGCCGGCTGGGCGCGTTCGTTTTCCTGTCACCCGGGCTGACATACCTGCTCGTGCTGCTGCTGGTGCCGCTGGCGGTGGTGCTGAGCTACAGCGTCTTCCAGCGCGGGCGTTACGGCGGTGTGGTCTACGAGTTCACCACGGAGAACTTCGGCCGCCTGTTCGATCCCCTCTACCTGAGCGTGGTCGGCGTCTCCCTGAAGATCGCGGGGCTGACGACGCTGATCGCGCTGCTGATCGGCTATCCGACGGCCTACCTGATCGCCCAGCTTCCGCGTAGGTGGAAGACGGTGGCGCTGGTCGCGGTCGTGCTGCCGTTCTGGACGAACTTCATCATCCGGGTCTACGCCTGGATCATGCTGTTGAGCGGCCCCGGGCTGGTCAACAGCGGGCTCAAGGTGTTCGGGCTCGGGCCGTTGGAGTTGCTCTACAACCAGGGCGCGATCGTGATGGGGCTGCTGTACTCGTACCTGCCGCTGATGATCCTGCCGCTGTACGCCGCGATCGAGCGGCTCGACCCGCAGCTCAGGGAGGCCTCGGCCAACCTGGGAGCCTCGGGGTTCACCACGTTCCGCAAGGTCACCCTGCCGCTGACGGTGCCGGGGGTGCTGACCGGGTGCCTGTTCGTGTTCGTGCCGAGCTTCGGCAACTTCGTCATCCCCGAGATGCTCGGCGGCAGCAAGTCGATCATGGTGGGCAACCTGATCCGCGACCAGTTCCTGACGGCCCGCGACTGGCCGTTCGGCGCCGCGTTGTCGCTGGCGCTCATCGCGGTGCTGGTCGTGCTGCTGATCGCGCAGGCATGGGCGGCGCGCCGTGCGTAGGGCCCGACTGCTGTACGTGCCGTTCTGGGCCACGTTCGTCTTCCTCTACCTGCCGATCGCGGTCCTCGTCGTCATGTCGTTCAACTCCGGCGAGTCGGCCTACACCTACGAGGGCTTCAGCCTGAAGTGGTACGGCGAGCTGGCCGGGGACGAGCGGGTCGTCAAGGGCCTGGCCAACACCATCATCGTGGCCTTCGGCTCGACCGCGCTCGCCACCGTGCTGGGCACGCTGCTGGCCGTCGGCCTGGCCAGGTACACCAGGTCCAAGACGCTCGACGCCCTGGCGCTGATGCCGGCCGTGCTGCCCGATCTGGTGGTGGGCATCGGGCTGCTGGTCTTCTACAGCACGATCCAGCTCACGCTGGGCCTGTACTCGGTGGTGCTCGCCCACGCCGTCTTCTCGATGGCGTTCGTCGCGGCCGTGGTGCGCACGCGCCTGACCAACGCCGACCCCTCGCTGGAGGAAGCCTCGCTCGACCTGGGGGCCGGGCCGGTGGTGACGTTCATGAAGATCACGCTGCCGCAGCTCGCGCCGGGCATCGTCGCCGGGGCGTTGCTGGCGTTCACGCTGTCGCTGGACGAGTTCGTGATCGCCTTCTTCACGGTCGGCAACAGTGAGCAGACGCTGCCGATCGTCATCTACTCAATGGTCCGTTTCGGGGTGACCCCGGAGATCAACGCGCTGGCCTCGCTCCTGCTCCTCGTGAGCTTCACGGCGGTGATCGCCGGGCAGCGCCTGACCAAGATCGGAGAGTCCGAGCGTGCTCCAGATTGACGGGATCTCCCGCAAGTTCGGCGACGTCACCGCGCTGGACGACGTCTCGCTGGAGATCGGGCAGGGTGAGTTCTTCGCCCTGCTCGGCCCATCGGGCTGCGGCAAGACCACACTGCTGCGCATCATCGCCGGGTTCGAGCGGCCGGACGCGGGCCAGTTGTGGCTCGACGGCGCCGACCTGCTGCCCATACCGCCGAACATGCGGCCGATCAGCCTGATGTTCCAGTCATACGCGCTGTTCCCGCACATGAGCGTGGCCAAGAACGTGGCCTACGGCCTGGAGCGCGAGCGGCTGCCCAAGCAGGAGATCAGGCAGCGCGTGGGCGAGGTGCTGGAGACCGTCGGCCTGTCGGCGCACGCCTCGCGACGGCCCGCGCAGCTCTCGGGCGGGCAGCGGCAGCGGGTGGCGCTGGCCCGCTCCATCGTCAAGCGGCCCCGGCTGCTGCTGCTGGACGAGCCGCTGTCGGCCCTGGACAAGAAGGTCCGCGCCGAGATGCAGCTCGAACTCAAGCGGTTGCAGAACGACGTCGGCATCACCTTCGTGGTCGTCACCCACGACCAGGAGGAGGCCATGTCGCTGGCCGACCGCATCGCGGTCTTCGACAACGGCGCGGTGCGGCAGGTGGACGAGCCCGTCGCCCTCTACGAACGGCCCCGCACGCCGTTCGTGGCCGACTTCGTCGGCGCCAACAACCTCTTCCACGGCACGGCCGACGGCCCCGACGCCCTCAAGAGCGCCGACTTCGGCTCGCTGCCCGGCACGCCGCTGACGGCGCTGGGGGCCGAGGCGAAGGCGCTGCTGGCGGTGCGGCCCGAGAAGGTCGAGCTCGTGGACGACGACGCCGCCGGGGGCGTCAAGGGCAGCGTCCTGGACGTCAGCTTCTACGGCGGCGTGTCGCACATCTCCGTGGACGTCCCCGGCCACGTCAAGCCGGTGCTGGTCGCCGTCCAGGGGGCCAGTGCCGTCCAGCCGGGCGCCAAGGTCAGGGTGCGCTGGGAGGCGAAGGACGCGGTCATCATGGCGGCCGATCAGTGATTGAGGTCGTTGCCCGTGGCCGCGCGGGCGTAGGACAGGATCAGCTCGGCCGCCTCGGCCGGGCCGATCAGCGGATGCCTGGCCGTGATGCGGTAGCCGTAGGCGTCCTCCAGCGCCACCAGGTTGCGTGCGATCGTCACCGAGGCGGCGCTCAGCCTGAACACGCCGAGCGCGGAGCCGGTGTCGAGGATCGCCTGGTACATCGACACCTGGCGATCGTAGAGGGAGGTGAGCAACACGCCGTACATGCGGTTGCGGCCGGCGGCTCCGCCGAGCTCGTTGAGCAGGCGCACGTCGGGGTCGAGCGGCCCGGTGGGGAGCCCCGACCTGATGGTGACGACCAGCTTCTCGACCGGGTCGGTCAGCGTGGCCAGCTCGCGCAGCCGCTGCTCGTAGAAGCGTTCCATGCCGGCGTGCTGCGCCTCGACCAGCAGTTCGCTGAGGTCGGGGTAGTGGTAGAGCACGGCGCCGGAGGTCAGGCCGGCCTCCTCTGCCACGTGCGAGAGCTGTACACCGTCGACGCCATAGCGGATGATGGCCCTGCGCGCGGCCTCGATCAAATCGATGCGCCGGTCACTGCGGCTCTTACGCTGAGCCACTCCCACCACCTTCACTCGTTCGGCTGCTGTTCAGTTAGCCGTGACCATAGTGCCCTCTACTTGACCATCACGCTAGATCAGTTTTTGAATTCCTCTTCAAATTGACGAGTTTCTCCCGGAGTCTGGATGTCTCTCACCGTTCTGTTCATGCCGGAAAGCGCCTACGGACCGACCAACAATTCCATCGGCATCGGCGACATCCTCCGCCGCCGCGGCCACCGCGTCGTCTTCGCCGCCGAGGCGTCCTGGAAGGGCAAGCTCGAGGCGCTCGGCTTCGAGGAGGACCTGGTCGACCTCGCCCCGCCGCCCGAGCACGCCGAGGAGCAGGACCCGGGCCAGTTCTGGAAGGACTTCATCCGCGAAACCGCGCCCGAATACCGTAAGACCACTCAGGAGCAGCTCGAAACCGTCACCAAGCCCATCTGGGCCGAGCTGATCGAGGGTGCCAAGTTCTGCGAGCCGCAGCTCAAGGCCATCATCGAGCGCGTCGACCCCGACGTGATCGTCGAGGACAACGTGATCACGTTCCCGGCGCTGCTCACGACGGGCAAGAAGTTCGTCCGGATCGTCTCCTGCAACCCTCTGGAGGTGCGCGGGGAGGGCATCGCCCCGCTCTTCTCCGGCCTGCCCGCCGACGACCGCTCCGAGTGGGACGCCTTCCGCGCCGAGTACGACCGCAGCCACCGCGAGCTGTGGAGCGCCTTCAACGAGTGGTGCGTCGAGCAGGGCGCCGCCCCCCTGCCCGAGCTCGACTTCATGCACGAGGGCGACCTGAACCTCTACGTCTACCCCGAGGTCCTCGACTACGTCGACGCCCGCCCGCTGGACGAGACCTGGCACCGCCTCGACTCCTCCGTGCGCGAGACCGACGAGGACTTCGCGCTGCCCTTCGAGCGCAACGAGGGCTCGCTGATCTACTTCTCGCTCGGCTCGCTCGGCTCCTCCGACGTGGAGCTCATGCAGCGGGTGATCGACGCGCTGGCCACGACGCCGCACCAGTACATCGTCTCCAAGGGGCCGCTGCACGAAGAGATCAAGCTTCCTGACAACATGTGGGGCGCGGAGTTCCTTCCGCAGACTAAGATCATCCCGCTGTGTGATTTGGTCATCACGCACGGCGGAAACAACACGACGACCGAGGCGATGCACTTCGGTAAGCCTATGATCTTGCTGCCGCTCTTCTGGGACCAGTACGACAACGCCCAGAGGGTGGACGAACTCGGCTATGGTGTCAGGCTCTCCACCTACACCTTCAGCGACGAGGAACTGAAGGGGGCGGTCTCGCACCTGCTCGGCGACGCCGAGCTGCGGGCGAGGCTCGCCGCCGCGGGCGAGGAGATCCGGCGTCGCGACGGCCTGCGCAAGGCCGCCGACCTGATCGAGCAGCTCGGCCAGTAGGACGACCCCCTGAGAGATGAAGTTTTCCGATGCGTGAACTGATCAACCCCGCCACCGGGCGAGCGTGCGCCGAAGTTCCGGACACGCCGGTGGAGGGTGTCGCGTCAGCCGTCCAGGCGGCCCGTGCGGCCTTCGAGGAGTGGTCCCTGGCCACCCCGGCCGAGCGGGCCCGGCTGCTGTTGCGGCTGGCCGATCTGGTGGAGGCCGAGGCGGAGGAGCTGACCAGGCTCGAAGTGGAGGAGACCGGCAAGCCGGCGGCGGTGTTCAGGGACGGCGAGCTGCCGTTCGCCGTCGACAACCTGCGCTTCTTCGCCGGTGCCGCCCGCTCGCTCGAGGGCTCCGGCGCAGGGGTGTTCAGCGCCGGCTACACCTCGGTCCTGCTGCGCCGTCCCGTCGGGGTGGTGGGTTCTATCGCACCGTGGAACTTCCCGTTCGTCATGGCGGTCTGGAAGCTCGGCCCCGCGGTGGCCGCGGGCAACGCCGTGGTGATCAAGCCGGCGCCGCAGACGCCGCGGACGACGCTGCGCCTGGCCGAGCTGTTCGCCGCGGCGGGCGCCCCCGAGTCGCTGGTGCGGGTGGTCACCGGCGCCGCGGAGGTGGGTCAGGCGCTGGTCACGGACCCGGGCGTGGACATGGTCAGCGTCACCGGCTCCACGGAGACCGGCCGGGCCGTGATGACCGGCGCCGCCGCCACACTCAAGCGGGTGCATCTGGAGCTCGGCGGCAAGGCGCCCGCGCTGGTCTTCGAGGACGCCGACCTTGAGGACATGGCGCGCGGCGTGGCCATGGGGGCCACCTACAACACCGGCCAGGACTGTACGGCCGCCACGCGCGTCTACATCGCCCGCGAGGTGTTCGATGACGCGGTGGAGGCCATCCGGGCAACTATTGCCAAAATCTCCGTCGGTGACCCCTGGGATCCGGCGACGGACATCGGCCCGCTGATCTCGTCCGCCCACCGTGACCGGGTGCACGGCTTCGTCTCCAGGTCGGGCGGGCGGCCGGCGCATGGCGGCGCCCCGATCGACGGGCCGGGGTTCTTCTATCCGCCCACGCTGGTGAGCGGGGTCGCGCAGGACAGCGAGATCGTCCAGGGCGAGTTGTTCGGCCCCGTGCTCGTCGCGCTGCCGTTCGACGGCGAGGACGAGGCGGTGCGCCTGGCCAACGACACCAGGTATGGTCTGGCCTCGTCGGTCTGGTCGCGCGACGTGGGCAGGGCGATGCGCGTCTCACATCGGCTCGATGTGGGGGTGACCTGGGTCAACGACCATCTGCCCATCGCCAGTGAGGCGCCGCACGGCGGGGTGAAGGGCAGCGGGTTCGGCAAGGACATGAGCCAGGAAGCGGTGCAGGAGTACTCGGTGACGCGGCACCTGATGGTCAAGCACGCGGCGCCGGTCGAGCGGGACTCATTCCGGCCCGCTTGAAAACGTGTACGGCGATATGAACCCTAAAGTCCACCTTTGGGGTCGTGTGATGGGATATGTTCGGTTGGCCGATCTGGTACGGGTTGTGTTCCAATTACCCAGCCGGACAGAATCCCATGCGCCACACGCGTGTCTGATTTCTTTCGAGCACGTACCGGCGAGAGGTTGCGAGAGTCAGTGAGGAAGAAGGACCCCCGGCACACGAGGTCAGGGGAGTACACAGGCGGACGGTTCCGGCTGGCAAACTGGCGTGTGCGCTCGAGGCTGGTCGCGCTGATCCTCATCCCCACCGTCGTGGGCGTGCTGCTCGCCGGCATCCAGCTTGCCGACGCGATCGGCACCAGTGCGGAGTACCGCCGGCTCACCCAGGTGGCCGAGCTGGTGCAGCGCATCGGCGCGCTCAACCACGAGCTCGGCAAGGAACGCACGCTCACCGCGTGGTTCGTCGCCGACGGCAACAGGGGCCAGCGCTTCGTCACGCTCAAGACCCAGCGCCAGGCGACCGACGAAGCCAAGGCCGATGTGCTCTCCGCGGCCTCCGCGATCGACGCCGCCCACGCGCCCCGCGTCCGCAAGGGCGTCGACGACATGCGCCGCTGGCTCGAAGGCCTCGACAGCCTGCGCGCCTCCATGATCGCGAACGTGCCCGCGCGCGCCGGCATCAGCACCTACAGCACGATGATCGGCGTCTTCTCCGCCATCGAGGCGGACCTGGGCGACGGCGTCAGCAACGACGCCCTGCAGGGTGAGGTGTCCGCGCTCGGCGCGCTCCAGCGCATGAAGGAGGAGATCTCGCGTCAGCAGGTCATCCTCATCGTGATGCTGGAGCAGCGCCGGCTCGACCAGGACGACCTGTCCGACCTCCTGGGCTCATGGAACAAGCAGCAGGCCGAACTGACCGCCTTCGAGCGGGACGCGACGCCCGCCGACCTGAAGAGCTACCAGCAGAGCGTCAAGGGCCCCCAGGTCGACCGCGCCGACGCCATGCGCCAGCGCGCGCTCGCCCAGGCACGCGCCTACGACCGGCTGATCGACCTCGAAGTCGCCTCCCGCCGCGCCGACGTCAACCTCTGGTTCGACAGCACCGACGCGACCATCAACACGATGCGCAAGGTCGAGGACGGCCTGGCCACGAAGATCGTGACCAGCACCCGCGACCTGAGCGACACCGAGCAGCGCAACGCCATCATCTCCGGCACGATGATCCTCGTCCTGCTGCTCCTCGTCCTGGTCATCACCACCCGCGTGGCCGGTTCGCTGGTCCGCCCGCTGCGCCGCCTGCGCGCCGAGGCGCTCCAGGTCGCCACCACCCGGCTGCCCGAGACCGTCCGCGTGCTGCGCGAGTCCGGCGAGGGCACTCAGGTGCCCGAGGCGCCCTCGGTCGGCGTCAACACCCGCGACGAGATCGGTGAAGTGGCGCGGGCGTTCGACGAGGTCCACCGCGAGGCGATCCGGCTGGCCGGCGACGAGGCCAAGCTGCGCGCGAACGTCAACGCCATGTTCGTCAACCTCTCCCGCCGCAGCCAGACGCTGGTCGAACGGCAGTTGCAGCTCATCGAGGGCCTGGAGCAGGGTGAAGAGGACGAGCAGCGGCTCGCGAACCTGTTCAGGCTCGACCACCTGGCCACCCGCATGCGCCGCAACAGCGAGAACCTGCTGGTCCTGGCCGGTCAGGAGGCCGCGCGCAAGTGGAGCGAGCCGGTGCCGCTGGTCGACGTCGCCCGCGCCTCGCTGTCCGAAGTCGAAAACTACGAGCGGGTCCAGATCCAGATCCCGTCCGGCACGCTGATCGTCGGCCCCGCCGTCACCGACGCCGTCCACCTGCTGGCCGAGCTCATCGAGAACGCCATCTCCTTCTCGCCGCGCGAGAGCAAGGTCCAGGTCACCAGCACCCCCGCGGAGGGCGGCGTGCTGGTCTCCATCAACGACCTGGGCATCGGGATGAGCCAGGACGAGCTGGCCGAGGCCAACTGGCGTCTGGCCAACCCGCCGGTCGTGGACGTGTCGGTGTCGCGGCGCATGGGCCTGTTCGTGGTCGGCCGCCTGGCGCTGCGGCACGGCATCCGGGTTCAGCTCAGCGTGCGGGAGACGGGCGGTCTGAGCGCGCTGGTCTTCATGCCCGACATGCTCATCAGCAACGGGCAGGCCTCGCAGCCCGGCGGGCAGTACGAGGCGTTCACGACGTTCGACCCGAACATGTTCGCCCAGCCGGGGCAGAACGGCGCCCACCCGTCGCTCGACGGCCCCGAGCAGGTCGTGGACACGCAGTGGCCGGGGTCGCTGCCGGTGCCCGGCACCGGCAACTGGCCCTCGTTCGGCGACCAGCCCGTGGCGGGCGGGATCGGCGACCAGCCCGCGCCCGCGAACTTCGGCGACCAGCCGTCCGTGTTCAGCGAGCAGCCCCCCGGGTTCGGCGACCAGTTCGGGCAGCCGCCCGCCCCCGCCCAGGAGGAGCCCCGCTGGCCGTCCTTCGCGGAGGAGCCGCCGCCCGCGCCCCTCGGGGAGCAGCGCTGGCCGTCCTTCGCCGACGGGACGCCGCCGCCCGCGTCCAACTCGTTCGAGGAGAACCGGTGGCCGTCGTTCGCCGAGCAGCCGCCGCCCCTGCCTGAGGGCGTCGAGCCCCGCTGGCCGTCGTTCGCGACCGAGCCTCCGCCGCCGCAGCAGCAGCCCCAGGAGGAGCAGCGCTGGTCGTCGTTTGCCGACCCGACGCCGCGCAGGTCGCTGTTCGACGCCGAGGAGCGGCCGAGGCCGCAGTTCGGCGAGGAATACCACTCGCCGTTCGCCGACGAGCCCAAGCCGGTCGACCAGTTCCAGCAGAACGGGCACTCGACCTACGGGCCGTTCGGGAAGGGCGACTACTCCTCGCAGGACATGACCGGGCCGCTGCCCGTGGTGCGCAACTCGCCCATGGAGGAGCAGAGCGAGGAGTTCCTGCCGATCTTCTCGTCGGTCGGCTCCGACTGGTTCCGCCGGCCCGAGCCCGACCAGATGCATGCGCAGCCCGAGGCCGAGCCCGAGATCACCGCGATTCACCCGGCCGTCCCCGCGGACCCGCCGCCGCCACCGCCTCCTGCTGCCGACGTGCAGAGCGGGTCCTCGCTGCCGAGGCGGACGCCCGGCCAGTCGGGCGCCGGCGCGTCGTGGTCCTCGCCCGCGGACTCCGGCTTCCAGGCCGCGCAGGCCGCATCGGAGCCCGCGCAGGGCGGCACGACGGCCTCGGGTCTGCCCCGTCGCGTCCCCAAGGCCAACCTGGTGCCCGGCACGGCGAGTCTCGCCGAGCCTCAGGCACAGTCACCGGCACCGCAGATCTCACCTGAGCGGCTGCGCAGCCGGCTCTCCAGCTTCCAGCAGGGTGTCCGGCAGGGCCGAGCGTTCACCCGCGGAGAAGAGAATGAGGAGGAACAATGAGAGAAATGAGCCAGGGAGCGCGTGGCATAAGCTGGCTGATCACGGACTTCGTGAACAATGTGCCGGGCGTGGCTCACACGGTCGTGGTGTCGTCTGACGGCTTGCCGCTCGCCTTCTCCGAGGGGTTCCCCAAGGACCGGGCCGACCAGCTCGCCGCGGTGGCCTCGGGTGTGATCAGTTTGACCCAGGGCGCCGCGCGGGTCTTCGAGGGCGGTATGGTCACCCAGACCGTCATCGAGATGCAGCGCGGGTTGTTGATGATCATGTCGATCAGTGACGGTTCCTGCTTGGCGGTCCTGGCCGCGCCCGACTGTGACATGGGCCTGGTCGCGTACCAGATGACCCTGCTGGTCGAGCGGGCGGGACAGGTGCTTACTCCGGCCGTACGCGCTGAGCTGCAAGCGTCACGCCCCCGCTAGCCGGGGATGACAGGAGATCATGGTGACAGGTCAGGGTTGGGCTGGTGATAGCACGCCGCCGCATCCGGCGGTTCCCCGTCCGCAGAAGCCGAGCTCCCTGGTGCGGCCCTATGCCGTGACCGGGGGGCGCACCGCGCCGCGGATGAAGTTCGCCATGGAGGCATTGGTGTCCTCCGTGACGTCGGAATACCAAGACATTTCCCTACTCAGTCCGGAGTATCAGGCGATCATTCAGCTGACCCGGAACGTCAGGTCGGTTGCCGAGATCTCCGCCCTTTTACGCCAGCCGCTTGGCGTGGTCCGGGTGCTGATCGCCGACATGGCGTCGGAGGGCCTGATCCGCGTGCACCAGCCTGCGCTGGACGCGGGAAAGCCGGACCTCAACTTGCTCGAAAGGGTGCTCAGTGGACTTCGCAGGCTCTAGTCCCGGCCTCACCTCGACGAAGATCGTCGTGGCCGGGGGCTTCGGCGTGGGGAAGACGACGTTCGTGGGTGCGGTCTCGGAGATCTTGCCGCTCACCACGGAAGCCGTCATGACGGACGCGTCGGCGCACGTCGACGACCTCTCCCACACGCCGAACAAGACGACCACCACGGTCGCCATGGACTTCGGCCGGGTATCGCTCGACCGCGACCTGATCCTTTATCTGTTCGGGACGCCGGGCCAACACCGGTTCTGGTTCATGTGGGACGACCTCGTCCGGGGCGCCATCGGCGCGGTCGTCCTGGTGGACACCCGCCGCCTGGCCGACAGCTTCCCGGCGATCGACTACTTCGAAGAGGCCAAGCTGCCGTTCGTGATCGGCATCAACGGCTGGGACGGACACTTCGCGCACGCGGAGGGCGAACTGCGCGAGGCGCTGTCGATCGGGGATCACACCCCGGTCGTGCCGTTGGACGCGCGGCAGCGTGAGTCCGTCAAGTCCACCCTCATCACGTTGGTGGAACACGCCTTGACCCGCCACATGCACACGTCCGTGTAGGCGGGCCGCTCTTACGGGCGCCGCCGGTCCTGCCGACAGGACCGGCGGCGCCCGTTTTCACGCGCCGGAGCGCAGGCGTTCGGCGTGGCGGCGCTGGTTGTCCAGCGCCACACTCAGGAACGTCGCGATCAGCTCCAACTCGGCCATGCTGAACCGGCCCAGCTCGGCCTGCGCGTCCGCCAGGATGGGGCCCCAGATTTGCTCGCCGAGCCGCTCGGCCTGCTCCGTCAGGTGCACCAGGACACGTCGCCGGTCGGCCGAGTCACGGTCGCGCCGGGCCAGGCCGGCCCGCTCCAGCCGGTCGATGGCCGTGGTCATGGCGCCCCCGGTGAGCCCGGCGGCGGCGGCCAGCTCGCTCGCGGTCTGCGGGCCGTGCGCGCCGAGCCGGCTCAGGCAGCGCAGATCCGTGCGATTGATGCCCAGACGGCGGGCGGCCAACTCGTCGATGAGGTCCGTCGCGTCCTGCAGGTCCTGAACCGCCCCGGTGAGAGCGTCAATCCGAGATTGTTTTGACAATCTGATCCTTAGAAAATTTAATTGCTTCCTGTAGAGCACATCTTAATGGATCGAGCAGGGCGTCATCACCCTGGCCGAACAGACGTGCTCACCAGATCTCTTGACCTTGTTCACGGCGGTCCGTAATGATCAACGGCGGATCCCCGCCGAAAGGTGAACACGTGCGATTTCTCGCAGCGAAAACCGCGGCTTTAGCCGCTGTCCTGACCACCTCGGTTCTTGTTTTTCAGCAGCCCGCCTCCGCCGCCGCCCAGCTCATCGCGAACGGTACCTTCACCAGCAGCACCGCCCCATGGGCGGCCATCGGCCAGACGGCGATCGCCGCCGAGTCCGGCCTCATGCGGGTGGACGTCAAGAGCGTCGTCGCCAACCCGTGGGACGCCATGGTCGCCGCGCCCACCACCGCCGCCCTGAACCCCGGCAAGAGCTACACGCTCTCCTTCGACGCCTCCTCGACGCTCGCCTACACCGCGCGCGCCACCGTCCAGTACACGGCCACCCCCAGCTCCAACCAGTCGCTGGCCACCGACGTGCAGCTGACCAAGACGAGCAAGCGCTACAGCATCCCGTTCACCGCCGCCTCCGCCGCCAACACGGCCGCCGAGGTGACCTTCCAGCTCGGCGGGTCCGGCGGCACACCGGTGATCCGCTTCGACAACGTCTCGCTGATGGAGACGCAGACGACCCGGCCGACCGCCCTGTACGTGAACCCGCTGTCGAACCCCGCCCATTGGGCTGATCAGAACAACAGCACGCCCGAGGGCAAGGCCATCGCCGCGAGCATCGGCAGCAAGCCGATCTTCGAGTGGTTCGGCGGCTGGTTCACCGACCTCACCTTCGCCGTGGACACCTACGTCGGCGCCGCGCAGGCCCAGGACCGGCTGCCGATGCTGGTGGCCTACAACATCCCGAACCGCGACGCGTGCGCGGGCCACTCGGGCGGCGGCGCGGGCGACGCCACCGGATACCACAACTGGATCACCGAGTTCGCCAAGGCGATCGGCACCAGGCACGCGATCGTCGTGCTCGAACCCGACGGGGTCGCCGCCGCCGGCTGCGTGACGAAGATCGGCAAGGATCCCGAGGACCAGTACCGGATGCTGCTGGACGCCACCCAGGTGCTGCGCGCCCAGGCCCCGAACACCTGGGTCTACCTCGATGCGGGCAACGCCACCTGGATCCCCGCCGACCAGATGGCGCCCCTGCTGGTCAAGTCGGGCATCGCCAACACGCGCGGCTTCGCCGTGAACGTGTCCAACTACATCACCACGGCCGACAGCGAGGCCTACGCGGTCGCGGTCAACGGGCGCCTGGCCGCCTCCGTCGGCGCCAAGAAGTACGTCATCGACACCAGCAGGAACGGCAACGGCCCGTACTCCGACAGCACGCCCGAAGACAACTGGTGCAACCCGCCCAAGCGCAAGCTCGGGACGCCGCCCCGGCAGCAGACCAGCGGCGCCGAGTTCCTGTTCTGGGTGAAGGTGCCGGGCGACTCGGACGGGCCGTGCGGCATCGGCTCCGGCATCCCGGCCGGGGAGTTCAGCGAGATCCTGGCCATGGCCCTGATCAACGGCAACCCCTGACACTCCGCCACGGGCCGGGCCGGTATCTTCACCCACCGGCCCGGCCGTGCCCCGGGTGCGCCTGCGCTTGGCGTCAATGCGCCCAGGAGCGTCGTGGACGTGTCAGACGCGCCGCAGGAGCAGGGAGACGAAGCCCAGCAGGCCGCGGTAGCCGTTCAGCCACATCTCCCGGTGTTCCCGCATGGCCGCCAGCGCCTGCTCCCCGTCGGGGCCGGGGTTGTCGGCGGCCCAGCGGGCCAGCGAGCCGGTCCACGACAGTTCGTAGTCGTCCCACTCCCCGGCCTCGCTCACGTGGCCGTAGACGGTCAGCCACCCACCGGACTCCGCCTCCGCAACCGTGCCCGCCAGATCCGGATAAATCCCGATGGCCGCAGCGAGCTCCGGGCTCGGCGGCCGCTCCCAGAACCCCTCCCCGACCAACGCCAGCCCACCCGGCCGGACGAAGCGGGCGACGACCTCCATCGTGCCCTTCAGCCCCCCGAACGCGTGCGTCGCCCCGATGCAGAGCACCAGGTCATACGGCTCGGAAGCGGCGAACTCCGTCGCGGACACCTGGTGCAGCGACAGCCGCTCGGACAACCCGCGGGCGAGCGCGGCGCGTTCGGCGGACGACAAGGCGTGCGAGGAGAGGTCCACGCCGTCGGCCGTCGCCGAGGGGACGAGCTCCAGGGCCCGCAACGCCCACTCGGCCTCCCCGCACCCGAGATCGAGCACCCTGGCCCCCTCGGGAAGCGCCGCCCGGAGCAGCAGGTGGTCGAGGTTGCCGGGTGAGACGGGCGCGGCGATCGGGTGGTCGCGGTGCGCGATGGCGCTGATGAGCTGACGTTCCATGCCGTCCATCCTCCCGGCACGCGCAACCGGTTTACCGGCCGTGGCGGGCGAGCAGCAGCCGGGCGGTCGCCGCCATGGCCTCGTCCACCATCTCGCCCTCGAACCGCACCGCCCCCGTCCCGCTCGCCTGGGCCGCCTCGACGGCCGCGACCAGCCGCGCGCAGCGGTCCAGCTCCTCGGCGGTGGGGGAGAAGACCTCATTGATGACGGGGACGTGGGAGGGGTGGATGGCCATCATGCCCTCGTACCCGAGCGCCCGGTTCTGCTCGGCGAAGGCACGCAGCCCGTCGAGGTCCCCGATGCGCGTCCACAACCCGGAGACCGGGTGGGGGACGCCGGCGGCCCGCACGTCCAGGAGCACGCGCGAGCGCAGCCCCAGGGTCTCGGTCCCCGACGGGCTCCAGCGGTAGCCGACCGCCCGCTCGACGTCGCCTCCCGGCGCGGTGACGGCCCCGAGGTAGGCGACCCGGCCGGCGGCCCGGCCCACCTCGTACGCCTCCCGCAGCCCCGACGCCGTCTCCAGCAGCGGCACCAGGACGATCCGGCCGGCGGGCAGGCCGCGCTCGCGTTCGCACCAGCCGAGCAGCCGATCCGCCAGCCGTACCTCGTCCGGCGAGCCCACCTTGGGCAGCACGACCCCGGCGAGCCGTTCGTGCGCGATCGCACGCAGTTCGCCGGCCGCCGCCCAGCCGTCCA
This sequence comes from Nonomuraea purpurea, assembly GCF_042650645.1. NCBI lineage: Bacteria > Bacillati > Actinomycetota > Actinomycetes > Streptosporangiales > Streptosporangiaceae > Nonomuraea > Nonomuraea purpurea. Next base: position 105,801 of record NZ_JBHSBI010000025.1, on the reverse strand, counting down.
GCGGGTTGACCCGGACGAACAGGGCCATCCGCCCCGTCCAGCCGGCCACCGCCTCGGCCACCCGCCGCAACGCGCTGGCCTTGCCCGAGGGCGGGACCGCGTCCTCCAGGTCGAGCACGGCCGCGTCGGCGCCCGCGGCCTCCGCCTTGGCCAGCCAGTCGGTCCTGGTGCCAGGGACGAACAACAGGGAGCGCAGCGGCGCCGCGACCAGGTCAGATGACACCGCGCTGCTCCAGGTCGGCGAGCTCGTCGTCGGCGAGCCCGAGCCAGTCGCGATAGACGAGGCGGTTGTCCTGCCCCAGCGCGGGCCCGGTCCGCCAGACGCGTCCTGGACTGCGGTGGAAGCGCGGGATCACGCCCTGCATCCGGACGGGGCCGAGGTCGGCGTCGTCGACGGTGATGATGTCGTCCCGTTCGGCGTAGACGGGGTCGGCGACGATGTCGGCGGCAGTGAACACCCGGGAGGCCACCACCTCGGCCCGCGCGAACAGCTCCAGGCACTCCTCGGTCCCGCGCGCGGCCACCCATTCGCGCAGGCCCGCGTCCAGCCGTTCGCGGCCGGCGTGCTGCTGGCGCGTGGTGGCGAACTCCTCCTCAGGCAGGCCGAGCAGCCGCGCCACGTTCCGCACCGAGCGGAGGGTGGCCGAGGTCACCGTGATCCAGTCGCCGTCACCCGACCGGTAGGTGTTGATCACGGCGGCGGGCGCGACGGCGAGCTGGTTGCCGGCCCGCTCGGGGACGACGCCGAGCTGGTCGTAGGCGATGACCTGCCATTCGACCAGGCGGAACAGCGGCTCGAACAGGGCCAGGTCGATCCATTCGCCGTCGAAGTCCGGATCGCTCGCCTTGCGGTGCAGCGCGGCGAGCACCGCGTAGGCGCCCATCAGCCCCGTGACCGCGTCGCCGTGGGAGAACCCGGTGTGCACCGGCGGCCCGCCTGGAAACCCGGTCAGGTGCACCACCCCGCTTCTGGCCTCGCCCATCTTGCCGAAGCCCGGCTCGTCCGCCCGCGACGACGTCGCCCCGAACCCGGAGATCTGCAGCAGCACGGCCGTCGGGTTGATCCGGTGCACCGCCTCCCAGTCGAGCCCCCAGTCGCGCAGCCGTCCGGCCCGCAGGGTGACGATCACGACGTCGGCCCAGGCCACGAGCCGGTGGGCGATCTCCCGGCCGTCGGCGTGGTGCAGGTCGAGGGTGACCGATCGCTTGTTGCGGCCGGCGACCTTGAACCACAGGGGCACGCCGTCGCGCTCGGGCCCCATGGCGCGGGCGGCGTCGCCGGAGCCGGGGGCCTCCACGTGCACCACGTCCGCCCCCTGGTCGGCGAGCATCGAACCGGCCATCGGCCCGGCCACCACGTGCGCGAACTCCACCACCTTCAGCCCGCGCAACTGGCCCTGGCCGCCGCCCGTGTCCTGTCCTGTGCCTGCCACCCGCGCGCTCCTTCGCCTCCTGACCGGTCGTTTCATCCTGCCGAGGCGATTAAATGCGTGTCCAGCACAAGAACTCGATCAATACATGCGCATTCCGCATAAATTAGGGCGGGTCGCTGCTCCAGGACACGCCGGGAGGCAGCGGACGCTGCCCGCGCCGGAAGTCGTCGAGCAGGTCGAGGAAGGCTCTCGTGGCCAGCGGCAGCGTGCGCCTGGCCCGGACGACGACGTCCAGCCGCCGATCCACGACGGGCTCGGCCAGCGGCCGGTAGACCAGCGGACCCGCGCCCCCCATCAGTGGCAGCACCAGCGCGGGCATCGCCGAGACGCCGAGCCCCGCCGTGACCAGCCCGCCCACCGTGGCCACGCTGCCCGCCTCGGCCGCGGGCGCCGCCGACGTCCCCGCCTGGGCGAAGGCCGCGTCCGTCAGCCGCCGCACGCTCGACTCCGGCCCGATGGCGAGGAACGGCTCGCGGGCCAGCTCCTCCCAGGTGACCTGGGGCAGTTCGGCGAGCGGATGGCCCTGCGGCAACACCGCGTGGAAGCGGTCGCGGATCAGCGGACGGTGTTCGAGCTGATCGGGGGCGGCACCGACGGTGGAGATCGCGAAGTCGGCGTCGCCGGACAGCACGCGGCCGAGCACCACCTGCTCCAGGCCGTCCATGATGCGCAGCGCCACGTGGGGCCGCCGGCGGCGGAAGCCGGAGATCACCTGGGGGAGCAGCACCGCGGCCAGCGACGGCAGCGTGGCCACGGCCACCACGCCCGACTCGCCGAGCAGATAGCGCTCCAGCTCCTTCATGCCCGAGCGGTGCGCCCGCACGATCTGCTCGGCGACCCGCAACGTCTCCACGCCCGCCGCGGTGAGCTGCACGTTGCGGGTGTCGCGCTCCAGCAACTGCGCGCCGAGCAGCCGTTCCAGCTCGGCCACCGCGCGGCTGAGCGACGACTGCGAGACGTGCATCTCGGCCGCCGCCGCGGTGAAGCTCGCCGCCCTGGCGACGGCGGAGTAGGCGGCCAGCAGCCGCAGGTTCGCCTCCATGACCAGCGAGCATAGACCGCGACTGTTGCGCAGAACGCATGGATAAATGTTGCTTTGATGCTGGACGTGCGATTAAGTCGCTCGGAAACTCTTCCGTAACACTCCGGCACGTCACCCCCCGCATGCCGGACGAGGACGAGAAGGCGAGCGAACTCCGATGCTGGCTGCGCTGGGATTCACCACGATCATTCTGTTCCTGCTGCTCACCATGACCAAGCGCGTGTCGGTCCTGATCGCCCTGGTCCTGATCCCGGTCCTGGCCGCCCTGGCCGGCGGCTTCGGCGGCGACCTGGGCAAGATGATCCTCGACGGGCTCGGCAAGGTCGCGCCCACCGGCATCATGATCGCGTTCGCCGTCCTCTACTTCAGCCTGATGATCGACGCCGGGCTCTTCGATCCGCTCATCCGCGGCATCCTGAAACTGGCCAAGGCCGATCCGATGCGCATCGCCGTCGGCACGGCCGTGCTGACGATGTGCGTGGCGCTCGACGGCGACGGCGCCTCGACGTTCCTCATCACCATCTCCGCCCTGCTGCCGGTCTACCGGCGGCTCGGGATGAGCCCGCTGGTGCTGTCCGGCGTCGTCTGCCTGGGCGCCGGCGTGATGAACCTGATCCCCTGGGGCGGGCCCACGGCACGGGCCATGGCCTCGCTGAAGCTGGACAGCTCCCAGGTGTTCACGCCGGTGCTGCCGGCGATGGCGGCCGGGATCGCGTGGGTGCTGGTGGCGGCGTACCTGATCGGGGCCAGGGAGCGGCGCCGCCTCGGCAAGCTCTCCATGCCGGAGGGCGAGGGGCCCTCGGAGCGGGTGACCGGGGAACGCGCGGTCGGCGAGGCGTCTTCGGAACGCGTGGCCGGTGAAGGGCCCGGCACGCTGCTCGCCCCGGCCCGCCGCAACCGCGCCCTGACCGCCTTCAACCTGATCCTCACCCTCGTCCTGCTCGTCGCCCTGGTGCTGCAGGTCATGCCGCTGCCGGTGCTGTTCGTGGTCGGGTTCGCGATCGCGCTGCTGGTCAACCACCCGACGTGGGAGCGCCAGCAGGAACTGCTCGAACGGCACGCCAAGAGCGTGGTCCTGGTCACCACAATGATCTTCGCGGCCGGCGTCTTCACCGGCATCCTCACGGGCACCAAGATGATCACGGAGATGGCCGGGGCGTTCGTCCAGATCATCCCCGACTCGCTCGGCGGGCACCTGCCGGTCCTCGTGGCCCTCACCGGCATGCCGCTCAGCCTGGTCTTCACCCCCGACGCGTACTACTTCGGCGTCCTGCCCGTCCTCGCCGAGACCGCGAGCGGCTTCGGCGGCGATCCCGCCGAGATCGCCAGGGCCGCCATCCTCGGCCAGATGACCACCGGGTTCCCGCTCAGCCCGCTCACCGCCTCCACCTTCATCCTGGTCGGGATGAGCGGCGTGCAACTGGGGGAACACCAGCGCTTCATCTTCGGCTGGGCCTTCGCCTCCACCCTCGTGATGACCGTCGTCGCGCTGCTGACCGGCGCCTTCGCCCTGTGAGGTGCCGATGAGCCCGCTCGCGCTCGTCCTGCTGCCCGCCCTGCTGCTCCCGCCGCACACCCCGGCCACCTTGGTCCCAGCCCCGCGCGTGGACGCGCGGACCGCCTCGATCGCCTCGGCATCCGACCCGCGCCTCGATGCCCGCGCCGCCCTGGATCTTGACCCGCGCGTCGACGCGCGGACCGCCTCGGCCGCCTTGGGCTCCGGCCTGCACGTCGAGGTCGTCTCCAACCGGGCCGACCTGGTCTCCGGCGGCGACGCGCTGGTGCGGATCACCGGCTCGGCGCGGGTCCGGGTCGACCTCAACGGCGCCGACGTCACCTCGGCGTTCGTGCCCGGCCCGCGCGGCACGCTGACCGGGCTGGTCAAGGGCCTCTCGCCCGGCGAGAACGTCCTGACCGCTCGGCCCGACCGGGGCCGGGCCGAGCGGCTGACGATCACCGACCACCCGCGCGGCGGCCCGGTGTTCTCAGGCCCGCAGGTGCGGCCGTGGCGCTGCCAGACGACGGAGAACGGCCTCGGCCCGGCCGTGAACGACCAGTGCGACGCCGCGCCGGTGCGCCGCGAGACCACCCTGGCCGACGGCACGAAGGCCACCCTCGAACGCGGCACGATCAACCGCGGCGTCTACGACCTGCTCGTCCCGGAAAGCTGGAACCACAAGCTGGTGTGGACGTTCGGCGCGGGCACCGGGCAGCACTACCGGCAGGGCGTCTCCCGTGGCCTGACCGCGCCCGAAGCCGTGGAGGCCGCCTCGAAGGGCTTCGCCGTGGCGTCGTCCACGATGACCGACAACAGTCTGCACAGCAACGACGTCACCTCCGCCGAGACCGTGATGATGGTCAAGGAGCACATCATCGAGACCTACGGCGAGATCCGCTACACGATCGGCCGCGGCGGGTCGGGCGGGGCGCTGCAGCAGTACCTCATCGCCGACGCCTACCCGGGCCTGCTGGACGGGCTGCTGCCCACACAGGACTGGCCGGACCAGATCGTCGGCGCCTACCGCGAATTCGGCGACTGCGCCGCGCTGGTCCGCCACATGGACTCCTCACCCCTGTGGACCGACCCCGAGGACAGGACGGCCGTCTTCGGCCACGGCGGCACAGGCGTCTGCGCCACCTCCGCCGGGCGCGCCCCCGACTACATGAAGCCCGACGACGGGACGTCCTGCGCGGGCGAGGACAGCTACGACCCCGCCCGCAACCCGACGGGCGTGCGCTGCACGCTGCAGGACTTCATGGTCTCCGTCTACGGCACCCGCCAGGGCTGCGCCGGCACGCCGTGCGCCAGGCGCCCCTGGGACAACGTCGGCGTCCAGTACGGCCTGACCGCGCTCCGCGCCGGGACCATCACCGCCGAGCAGTTCGCCGACCTCAACGAGAAGGTCGGCGGGTTCGACATCGACATGGCCTGGACCCCGCGGCGCAGCGCCGCCGACGCCGAGGCCGTCGAGATCGCCCACCGATCCGGACGGGTCGTGTTCGGCCGAGGGCTGGCCCGGGTGCCGATCATCGCGGCCAAAGGCACCGACAACAACGACTACCACTACCCGTGGCGCAGCCTCGTGCTCCGCAACCGGCTCGACCGGGCCAACGGCCACCACCGCAACCAGGTGCTGTGGACCAACGGCAGCGACGGCTCGCCCCTGGACGTCATGGACCGCTGGCTCGCCGCCGTCGAGACCGACGAGCGGGCGGTCCCGCTGCCGGACAAGGTCGTACGCCACCGGCCGCCCCAGGCCGTGGACGCCTGCTGGATCGACGGCGCCAAGATCACCGACGCGGCGACCTGCGACAGGGCCTACCCGCACCGGGCCGACACCCGCGTCGCCGCGGGCGAGGGGCCGACGAGCGACCTGCTCAAGTGCCGGCTGAAGCCGCAGCGGCGCGACTCGTACGGGGTCGCCTTCACCGACGAGCAGTGGGCCCGCCTGCGCACGGCCTTCCCGACGGGCGTGTGCGACTACTCCAAGCCGGGAGTGGGCCAGAGCGTGCCACGCCCCTGGCTCACCTTCGCCAACGGACCGGGCGGCACACCGCTCGGGCCGCCGCAAACCTCAAGGAGCTGACGGACACGCCGGCGTCGAAGTTCGTCAGGGTCGAACCCCGGCTGCAGGCCGCCAAGTACGTCCGCGCCGTGATGTCCGATCTGCCCAAACGCAATGGCTGGACGATTGTCGAGACGGTCGGCGATCCGGCGTCTGGCCCTGGGGGAAGAACCCTTGTCCGCGAGGCGCGTTCGATGGTCTCCACGTCGATGACGAATACGGGACCATGGTCAACGATCGCCTCGTCAGAAGATCAGTCTGCTTCCCTCGCGTCGTCGTCCCAGTCCTCATCCTCATCCTCGTCGTCCCAGCCCTGGTCGTCGTTCAGCCAATCGGGCAGTGCGATGAGCGGGTTGTCGTCCACATCAAGCTCTGTGATGGGGAGATGCTTCAGCCACTCGGGCAAGACGGTGATCTCATTGTTGGCCAGGTTGAGTTCCTCGATGACAGTGAGGCGTCTTAACCACTCAGGTAGCTCGGTGAGATCGTTGTCGCTCAGGTCGAGCTTGATGAGGCGAGTGAGGTTGCCCAACGTGTCCGACACCATGGCGAGCCGATTGCCGCCCAGGTTGAGCTCGGTGAGATTGGTGAGGTTGCCGAATGTGTCAGGCACCAGGGCCAGCTCGTTGCCGTACAGATGGAGCACGATGAGGTTGGTGAGATCGCCGAACGTGTCAGGTAGGACAGTGAGCTTGTTGTGTGGTAGCTGAAGCCCAATGAGGTTGGTGAGGTTGCCGAAGGTGTAAGGCAACAGGGCGAGTTGGTTGGCCTTCAGGTTGAGGTTTCGGAGGTTGGTGAGGTTGCCGAAGGTGTCAGGTAAGGCAGTGAGCTTGTTGTGTGGTAGCTGAAGTTCGGTGAGGTTGGTGAGGTTGCCGAACGTGTTGGGCAGCTTGGCGAGCTGGTTTGCGTCCAGGTTGAGGTTTCGGAGGCTGGTGAGGTCGCCGAAGGTGTCGGGCAGCTTGGCGAGCTGGTTGCCGTTCAGGTCGAGCTCGGTGAGGTTGGACAGGTTGCCGAAGGTGTAAGGCAACAGGGCGAGTTGGTTGGCCTTCAGGTTGAGGTTTCGGAGGTTGGTGAGGTTGCCGAAGGTGTCAGGTAGGGCAGTGAGCTTGTTGTGTGGTAGCTGAAGTTCGGTGAGGTTGGTGAGGTTGCCGAACGTGTTGGGCAGCTTGGCGAGCCGGTTTGCGTCCAGGTTGAGGTTTCGGAGGCTGGTGAGGTCGCCGAAGGTGTCGGGCAGCTTGGCGAGCTGGTTGCCGTTCAGGTCGAGCTCGGTGAGGTTGGACAGGTTGCCGAACGTGTCAGGCAACATGTCCAGCTGATTGTTTCTCAGGTTCAGCTCGGCGAGGTTGGTGAGATTGCCCAGCCATCCGGGTAGGACGCTGAGCCGATTGCCGTAAAGCTTGAGCTTGGTGAGGTTGGTGAGCCCGGCCAACCCGTCCGGCAAGACGGTGAGCTCGTTGCTTTGCAGGTCGAGCTCGGTGAGGTTGGTCAACGTGTCCGGCAGTACGGTGATTCGGTTGCTGCCCAGGTACAGCTTGGTGAGGTTGGTGAGCCCGGCCAATCCGTCCGGCAAGACGGTGAGCTCGTTGCTTTGCAGGTCGAGCTCGGTGAGGTTGGTCAACGTGTCCGGCAGTACGGCGATTCGGTTGCCACCCAGGTACAGCCTGGTGAGGTTGGTGAGGTTGCCCAACGTCTCGGGCAGGACAGTGACGTTGTTGTAGGCCAGGTAAAGAACCGTGAGGTTAGTGAGATTGCCCAACACGTCCGGCAATTTGATCAACTGATTGAGGCTCAGGTCGAGCGTGTCGAGGTTGGTGAGATTGCCGAACGTGTCTGGCAGCACGGTGAGCCGGTTGCCGCCCAGGTTGAGATCGGTGAGATTGGCGAGGTTGCCGAACGTGTCTGGCAGTGCGGTGAGATGCCTGCTGGACCACAGGTTGAGCTCGGTGAGGTTGGTGAGGTTGCCCAACGCGTCGGGCAGGACCGCGACGTTATTGAAGGCCAGGTCGAGGACTGTGAGGTTGGATAAATCACCCAGCCATTCGGGCAAGTGGGTGATCCTGTTGTCACGCAGCTTGAGCACACTGAGGTTGGTGAGGTTATGCAGCCACTTGGGAAAGTTGGTGAGCCGATTGCCGCCTGTATAAAGTTCGAGCGTGGTGAGGTTGACGAGGTTGCCTAACGTGTCAGGAAGTCCGGCGAGCTGGCTGCCCGACACCTTGAGATCGGTGAGGTTGGTGAGGTTGCCCAGCCACCTGGGTAATTCAGTGAGCCGATTACCTTTCAGGTTGAGCGCGGTGAGACCGGTGAGACCGCCCAGCGCCTCAGGCAAGATATCCAGTTCAAGACCAGCAAGGTCCAGTTCAGAAGCGCCGCTGTCCAGCGCCGCGGCAATCCGGCTCTCAGCCTCCGAAGACACTCCGGCCCACCTCTCTTCGATGTCTTGGCATAGGCGGGCTGGCTCACCCGCCGCCAACAATGGCTTTGGCTGACAATCGACAGACAGTACCGCGTGATTGCCGCAGCTATGATGCGTTCTCCCTCCGCGGGCACTGACCATCTGATTCACCTGAGTCAGTTCGCCCCGTCACCTCTCGCAGGGTGGCGGGGCGTCGCCACGTTCAGTGCCGCCGGGTACTGCCTGAGGTCGATGTGGCACGTCGCGCCGAGGAGCGAAAGCCATCCGCCGGCCACCACGAGCAGACGGCGATGCTCGGCGATAGTCTTTCGGCCGTCGAGGAGACACGCGACGTACTCCAGGTGCCGCCCCACGCGCCCGAGGAACGTGCGCGGCGAACTCAAGGCGCGCCAGCGTCTCGCGACCGACGTCGCTGGCCGCAGATCGGCGGGCAAGCTCCATCGCGTCGATCTCGTCTCCGAGGTCCGCCCTTTCGTCCACATCGTTGAAGAGCGTGTGCTCACTCAACCCGTACAAGCGGCAGTAGAGCTCGCCGTCGGGCCGGTGCTTGCTGCTCTCGTGGTCGCGGATCCTGCGCACCATGCTTTCTGGTTCGGGCATGGCCCTGTCGGCGACAGAGGCCAACCGCAGGGCGAGGTCCCGCTGAGACCATCCTGCCCTGGTCCGTGCGGCTCGCAGCCGACCTGCCCAAGCGGGAACCTTGCTCATCGCGTGCACCTCCGGGGGCGGGCGGACAAGGGCGGATATCCGGGTGCGCCTCTAGTGTCATCGGCGTGTGCTCAGTCGTCGGCGAAGGCCAAGATCGTCACGATGGCGCCTTCGCCAACGCCGATCAGTACACGATCGACGGCATAGCCGGTCAGAGAGGTTGAGGCATAACAGTCGGGTCTGCCGTCGGCCTCCCAGGCTTGGGTGAAGGAGAAGTCGTTGTTGCTCCACCAGCAGGCCTGTGTTCCCAGGACTCTTACTATTTGCTCAAGGATGCGTCGCGCGGTCTCAGGGTCCCAAGGTCCTTTGGGAGACCCGTAGGCAAGGTCCTGAGTGCAGGTGCTCACCAGCAACGAGAGCAACCGATCCGCTGGAAGGGTGACGGCCTTCAGCAGCGCGGTAAGGCCGTCGACCGTTGTCGGTAACGGATCTGCTGGTGGATGCCGAGGTGGGTACGGCGCCTGGGCAAAGTTGGCCTCAGCGAGCATCGAACTCAGTGGCTGGGCCACGGCGGTTCCCAGGTCATCGTCTACTGAGGTCCGCAGAAACCCACGCGTATCGCCATGTGCATTCAGGGGACGCAGGAGATTTCGGATCCGCTCAACGGTGCCAATCATGCGCAATGTTCTATCGTCTTGATGCCGGCGGTCGATACTCAACCTCACGATGGCCGAGGAGCGGTGATGGGCGCCCGAGTCGGTGATCTCTTCGACTCCTGGCCTTCCATCTGTGAGGTCCGGGGACGCACGTCTACATGCTCACCGAGGATCCGGCCGCCGTATCCACCGCTCAAGCTCAGCCCGTTCACTCGCGGTAAATCCACCTGCTCCCGGGCATCCCATGCCAGAACCCATGTCCCCCGGTCCGGCCTGTAATCATCAGCGGATGAGTGACCGGTGGTCCCTGCTTGACGAATTCATCGTCGGAAATCGAAAACTCCAGGCGATCAAAGAGTCCAATCCTGAGCTGCGGGTCTATGCTTCAACTGCTTCCGCTCCCGGCATGAGTAGGTCAGGAAACAATATATTGGACCACCCGTGCCCACATGTCAGAGCTCTCTAAGGCGGCGGCGTCAACGTCTCGAATTGTCCGCTCAAGCTCATCTCGATTTGTAGGTTTCACGCCTTCTTGCAACTTTTTGGTCAATTTGAAATTTATTGTCGAAAACGTTTCGAGATGACTGGCTATGAGGACTGCCTCTTCGCGCATTTGAGGCGTCAAGGCGACGACTTCTCCATTTTCTCCATCGAGGCAGAGAAAACTCTCCAGGAAGGTGCCCAGAATGAGAATGGATTCACGCTGCGCCCAAACGGGAAGCTGGAGTCCAACAAGAGAGTCGCGCAGAGGCCGAAGCCCGCAGACGTTTGTCGAAATAAGGTCCTCGAAGCTGCTGGGAACCCCTAGGTTGCACAGCACATATCGCGTCCTGCGATCCGCCACCTGAGCGGGAATATCCTCCTCGGAAAGTACTGGCGCGAGCGCGCCCCCATACACATCCACCATTTTTGCTCTATCCATACAGCACGCCTCTCCTTCCATGCAGGGGCTTTATTCCATTCCGGAACCTCGCAATTGCGGCGTCGCCTCATTCGCCAAAGCCCGTATCTCGGACTGGCTGGCGTGACCGTGGTCGACATCGCCGTGACCGACCTCAACGACCGGGGCGACTCATGGGATCAAGTGCGCTGGGAGCTTCAGGAGCCGTCTTCGGTGGTGTCCATCGATGGATTGACCAAACGGCAAGATTCTGCCCGGTTGGGGTGGGCGTCAGCAGGCCCACCGCTCGGGCGGGCAACGGGTGGGCCCGATGGCGCCGAAGGAAGAACGCCCCGAGCGAAGCGAGGTCGCTTTCGCTCGGGGCGGGTGTCAGCGGGCTCACCACCCAGGTGGGCAACGGGTGGGGGAGCCCGGCTCACCTACACCGTGGCGTGGCCGCGGACCAGGCGTCCCACTTCGGCGCGGAGGTGGACGAAGTCCGAATGTTCGCGGGTGGTGATCTGGTCGCGTGGGCCGGGGAGGTCCACCTTCAGGTCGCCGACGACGTTGGCCGGAGCCTTGGACAGCACGACCACGCGGTCGCCCACGTACACGCTCTCGTCGATGTCGTGGGTGATGAGCACGATCGTCATCTGGTGGTGTCCGCGCACCTTGAGGACGAGGTCTTCAAGGTCTTCGCGGGTCTGGGCGTCCACCGAGCCGAACGGCTCGTCCATGAGCATCAATGCCGGCCGGTAGGCCAGCGCCCGCGCGATCGCCACGCGCTGCTGCATGCCGCCCGAGAGCTGGAACGGGTATTTGCGGGCGGCCCCCGACAGCCCCACCGATTCGAGGGCTTCGTGGGCGGCCTCGCGGCGCTGGCTCTTGTCCATGTTCTTGCGGCGCAGCGGCAGGGCCACGTTGTCGGCCACCGACATCCACGGGAACAGGGAGCGGCTGTAGTCCTGGAAGACCACGGCCAGGTTGTCGGGAGTCTGGCGGACGACGTTCCCCGCGATCTTGATCTCGCCGCCCGTGGGAGTGATCAGGCCCGCGATCGACCGCAGCAGGGTCGACTTTCCGCAGCCCGACGGTCCGACGATGCACAGCAGTTCGCCCTCGGCGACGCTCAGATTGAGGCCATCGATGGCGTGGTGCGCGTTCGGGCTGCCGCCACCGTAGACGTGGGAGAGGTTGTCTATCTCGAGCAATGGATTTCCTAGGGGGACGAGACGACGGCGACCAGGTCGGAACCAGAAACACTCTATCGAAGCGTTGCGCGCCGGACATGACAGTCAACTAAACCTATCCAGGGCGTGATCTTACTCTTGCCCGTCGTCCCTTGTCACGGTCCACGGCGCATGCTCGTTCAGCTCCCGTACGGCGTGCGGCACGACCGGCTCTAGCCGACGAGCTGCTGCGCGGCGTGGTGCCAGGCGAGCACCCGTCGCTCCACGACCAGGAACAGTTCGTTGAGCAGGTAGCCGAGCACGCCGAGCAGCACGATCCCGGCCCACATGGCGGGCAGGTCGAAGGTCGAGTACGCGTAGGTGAGCTGGAACCCGATGCCGTTCGTGGTGCCGGGCAGCAGTTCGGAGAAGACCATGACGATCAGGGACAGCGACAGGGCCAGCCGCAGCCCCGCGAACACCTTCGGCAGCGCCGACGGCAGGATCACCTTCATGAGCCGCTCGCCCCGCGACAGCCGGAACACCTGGCAGGTCTGCAGGTGCAGCGGCTCGACCGAGCGCGCGCCGTCGGCGGTGTTGAGCAGCACCGGCCACACGATGCTGAACATGATGAACGCCAGTTGCATGCGCAGCCCGAACCCGAACACCACCACGAAGACGGTGATCAGCGCGGGCGGCGGGATCGCGCGCAGGAACTGCAGCACCCCGTCGAGGTAGTCGTAGACCCGGGCGGACAACCCCAGCGCCAGCCCGAGCAGGACCCCGGTCAGCGCGCCCCCGGCGTAGCCTGCTGCCATCCTGCCCAGGCTCGGCAGGATGTCGCCGATGGCCGCGTCCGTCAGGAACAACGTGCCGGGCGGCCCTGAGAACCACATGGCGTGCATCCGCGCCACGATCACGCTGGGCGCGGGGAAGAACGTGCTGGCCGCCAGGGTCGTGGCGGCCTCCCAGAGCAGGACGAGCACGACCAGCACCAGCCAGCGTAACGCGGTCGTGCGCACACCTCTTCTCCTGACGGGCCGGACGATGCGGACGGTCCCTGGTTTACCTACCCACGGGGCGGCGGCCTTCATCGTGTCTCTCCCAACCGCGCATGATGCCAGCGGAACGCCCGCCGCTCCACCGCCACCAGCAGTGCGTTGACCGCCACGCCGAACAGCCCGACCCAGAACACCCCGGCCAGGATGTCGGTCATCCGCGCGGGCACGGCGATGCCGGCGAAGAAGATGAACACGCCGATGCCCTCGCCCCGCCCGGCCACGATCTCGGTGCTGACGGTCAGGATGAGTGCCACTCCGGCGGCCAGCCGGATCCCGGTGGTGATGAAGGGCGCCGACGAGGGCAGCGACACGCGCAGCAGCACCGCGAGCGGCCCGAACCCGTACGCCCTGAGCGACTCCTTGGCCACCGGGTCGACGCCGCGCAGGCCGTACATCGTGTTGTAGAGGATGGGCCACAACGCGGCGTAGACCACGAGCGTGACGCGCAGTTGCAGGCCCGTGCCGATCACCAGGGCCACCAGCGGGATCAGCGCCACCGACGGGATCGGCCGCAGGAACTCCACGACCGAGCGGGTGGCGGCGTCGATGATGGGCACGCTGCCGAGCAGCAGACCGAGGGGGACGGCGATGGCCGCCGCGACGCCCAGCCCGATGGTCCAGGCGAGCAGGCTCGTCACGGCGTGTGCCTGGAAGGCCGGGTCGAACGCGAGGGCCGCCGCCCGGCCGATGATTTCGCTGGCGGGCGGCAGGAACGCGGGGTCGGCCAGGCCGGTTCTGCTGAGCAGTTCGATCAGCGCGGCGAAGGCGAGCGCCCCGGCCGCCCGGCGCGACCAGCGTGTGGCCGAGGTCGCCGGGCGGGGACGGGACAGGGTTTGAGCGCTCACCCGGACGTGGTCGCCGACATCAGCGTCTTGACGTCGATCGACTTGTTGAGCCACTTGGCCTCCAGCATCCAGTCGGCCACCCGCTGGAGGCGGACCGGGTTGTCGTTGCTGGAGAAGTACGGGAAGGTGACGGTGGCCGCGGTGGCCGCGTCGATCTGCGTGAAGTTCGGCAGCACCTTGGCCACGACCTCACGGTTGTTCTCCATGAGCTTGGCCGCGTTGTGGATGGCCCGCTGGAAGGCCGCCGCAACCTTGGGGTTCTTGTCGTACCACTCCTGTGTGCTGACGTAGCCGGAGATCGGGAACTCCGCGGCGGGGCCCGACGCCGGGTCGATGATCTTGCGGGCGCCCATCGAGGACGTGGCCGCCGTGACCATGGGCTCGCCCAGGTAGGCGGCGTCGATCTGGCCGCCCTTCCAGGACGGCATGATGTTCTGGAACGTCACCGGCACATATTTGATCTTGGTTGGGTCGACGTTGTTGGCTTTGAGCACCTGGCTGAGCGCGAGCTCCTGGAAGTTGTGCAGGACGTTCACGTTGACCGTCTTGCCTTCGAGGTCTTTGGCCGTCTTGATAGGCGAGCCCGGCAGCGCCATGATGCTGAGCGAGTCGGGGGCGGCACGCGAGCCCTCGGCCAGGATCCGCAGTTTCAGCGCGCCCTTGTCGTGGGCGGCGAACATGGACACGTAGTTGCCGAACATGGCGTCGATCTCGCCCTTGAGCAGCATGGGGATGGCCTCGGGCGCTGCCTGGACGATCTGTGGCGTGACGTCCAGGCCCTCCTTCTCGAAGAGCTTCTGATCGATGGCGACGTAGATGGCGGCGCTGTCGATGGCAGGCAGCGTGGCTACCTTGATCTTCGTCTTCTCCAGGCCGCCGGCGGACGCGGACGGCGGCGTGTCGGGGGTCGTCGAGCCGCCGCTGCTGCACGCCGCGGCGCCGAGCGTCAAAGCGAACCCGATGATGGCGGCCCTGGCAGCGTTGCCAAGCCTCATGTCAGGGACTCCCTTCGATGGAGCCAGGGGGGACCGGGTGGCTTCTGCTCCCGGGGGCTCTGTGTGCCTGACGCACAACAGGGATCGACCGTAGCACCTAATTGGCGGTCATTATCGGGAAAGGAACACTTGTGGTTGCAATGTCCGGTTGCCGCTCTATCGTAAAAATTGATCGCCGAAAATTCTAGAGGTTTGTCCGGTTTGTGAAAGGAGGTGACTGGCGGGACCGCTGGTGCTGATGGGGTTGATTGTAAGACGTTTTCCGCAGGTCCTTAAGTGGCTTGTGGGGCGATCTTATATTGCCCGTTTCAGCAGATAGGAAGGCTCTCACACCGATTCTGTCGTATTTTTCGGACATTATGGGATAAACGCCTCATCGGGGCACTAGTAGTGGTTGGCCCGTGCCAACCCGTGTGCTCAAATGACGCTTATCTCGAAGTACATATTGCCCCACGTGCATTTACCTGCATGGTCACCGAGTATTCCCCTCCGGGGCGAGAGGTTGCGAAGGCAAGTGAGAACGCAGAGCGCTGAAGCTTCCGCTGACCGCGAGCCGCACGGGCATGAGAGGCGTCGGTCGTCCAGCCCTTCCTCGAAAAGGTTCGGACTGGGCAACTGGCACGTGCGTTCGCGCCTTGTCGCGCTGATCGTCGTTCCCACGGCCGTGGCCGTGGGTTTGGGCGGGCTGAACGTGATCACCTCGCTCAACGACGCCAGCACCTACCAGACCCTCAGAGAGGTCGCCGAGCTCAGTGATCAGCTCGGGGCCGTCACCCACGACCTGTCCTTCGAACGTGACGAGACCGCTCTCTACATCGCCCAAGGCCGCCCCGACAACCGTGAGGCCCAGCTCCGCAGCACCTACAGCGGGGTGAACAACCTCATCGACGAGGCCAAACGGCGGGCGCAGGCGCTCACCGACACCCACGCCGAGGCCGTCAGGCCCGTGCTGCGGCGTCTGGACGAGATCCCGACACTGCGCGAGACCGCGGTCAGCGGGAAGATCCAGCCCCTGCCGATGATCCAGAAGTACTCGCAGATCATCGCGACCCTCCTGCAGTTCCACGACCAGGTCGGCCAGGTAGCCGTCGACGACCAGGTCTCCCACAGCGCCAGCGCGATGGCCGCGATCGCCAGGGCCAAGGAGCAGGCGTCCAAACAGCGCGGCATCCTGGCCAGCGCGCTGGACAACAAGAGCTTCGACAGCGGTGAGTACGACGCGCTCACCGACGCCAAGTCGCGTGAGGAGAGCGAGGAGACGCTCTTCGCCACGCTGGCCAACCTCGACCAGCTGGAGCTCTACCGCAACACGGTCGTGGGCAGGGACGTCGACCAGACCGACCTGTTCCGGCTGCGGGCCATGGCGCAGTCGACGGAGGGCAAGGAACTCAGCATCGGCGTCCAGCCCAACAAGGACGTCTCCACGTGGTTCGACGTCAGCACCGGCAAGATCGACGCGCTGCGCAGCGTGGAGAAGGACCTGTCCTCCTCCGTCATCCTGCGCGCTCGCGCCTTGGAGGAGGGCGCGAACCGCTCGGCGCTGATCTCCGGCGGCCTCATCCTGCTGCTGCTGATCGTGGTGCTGGCGATCATCTCGCTCATCGCCCGCTCGCTCATCAGACCGCTGCGCAAGCTGCGCCGTGAGGCCCTCGACATCGCCGGGCAGCGCCTGCCCGAGACCGTCCAGCAGTTGCGCGAGAGCGGCGACGGCACGGTGGGGCCCGTCGTCCCGATCGGCGTGGACACCCACGACGAGATCGGGGAGGTCGCGCGGGCCTTCGACGAGGTGCACCGCGAGGCGGTACGGCTGGCGGGGGAGGAGTCGAGGCTCCGTAGCAACGTCAACGCGATGTTCGTGAACCTGTCGCGGCGTTCGCAGACGCTGGTCGAACGGCAGATCACCCTGATCGACGGGTTGGAGCAGGGCGAGCAGGACGAGCAGCGGCTCGGCAACCTGTTCAAGCTGGACCACCTGGCCACGCGTATGCGGCGCAACAGTGAGAACCTGCTGGTCCTGGCAGGCCAGGAACCGCCCCGCCGCTGGAGCCAGCCGGTGAAGCTGGTCGACGTCACGCGGGCGTCATTGTCCGAGGTCGAAAACTACGAGCGGGTCGTCCTCCAGGTTCCGGACGGCGTCTCGGTGGCCGGCCAGGCCGTCAACGACGTCATCCACCTGCTGGCGGAGCTGGTGGAGAACGCGTTGTCGTTCTCGCCGCGCGAGACCCGGGTGACGTTGTCGGGCAGCAGGATCGACGGCGGCGGCGTGATGTTGTCGATCACCGACTCCGGCATCGGCATGACCCCCGAGGAACTGGCCGCGGCCAACGAGCGGCTGACCGAGGCGCCCAGCGTGGACGTGTCGGTCTCACGCCGGATGGGCCTGTTCGTGGTCGCCAGGCTGGCCCACCGCCACGGCATCAGGGTGCAACTGCGCCCGCACGCCTCCGGCGGACTGACTGCCATGGTGCTCATCCCGGAGAACATGCTGGGCACCCAGGCGCCCTCCTTCGCCGACTCGCCGTCCATGACCGGCACGCAGCAGCCACCTGCCCTGGCCGGCGCGGCGGCAGGGCCCGAGCCGTACGCGGGGCCGCATCCGGCGCCGACCGCCACGGACTGGCCGCAGGCCCCCTACCAGATGGGCCCGGGCCACCCGTCCTTCCCGTCGAATCCGGATCAGGGCGGCAACTGGCAGCAGCAGCCCCCATGGAAACCCGACCCGAACGCCTGGCCCGCCGAGCCCCGCTTCGGCGGCTACGAGAACTCCGACGTCTGGACCCCGCCCCGCGGGCCGGCCTGGAACGGCGACCGCAGCCTGCCCAGACGCCCGGTGTCGGAGCCGAGCGGCTGGAACAACTCCGACCACCCGTCCGGCGGCTGGAACAGCCCGGAACAACCACCCGGCTGGCAGACCGAACCCGAGCCGCCGCGGCCCGGGTTCGGTTTCCCCGACGCCGCCGACCCCGTCACCGGCCCCATTCCCGCGGTCCCGCCTGCCTCTGCGGGTGACGATTTCCTGCCGATCTTCGCCGCAGTGGAGTCCGCCTGGTTCGGACGGAACAAAACGTGGGAATCCAGCAAAGCAGACGAAGGCTGGAGCGCGGCGGAGGCTGTGGTGGAACCGGTACGCGGTGGCTCGACGGCTTCTGGGTTACCCAAGCGGGTGCCCAAGGCCAACCTGGTGCCCGGCTCGGCCGACACGCCGGCCTCGCCGAAGGGCGTCACACCGATGCCGTCGGTCTCGCCCGACCGCATCCGCAACCGGCTGTCGAGCTTCCAGCAGGGGTTCCGAGCGGCACGTGACGACATAACCGAGGGCAGGGCGTTCCCCTCTGGCCCCAAGAACAACGACAGGGAGGAGGGTCCATGACCGAGCTAGGAATCATGGGGCCGACCGAGGAGGGTCCATGAGCGACCTGAGCCACGCGGCGCGCGGAGTCGACTGGTTAATCACCGACTTCGTCAGCACGGTTCCCGGGGTCGCGCACGCGGTGGTCGTCTCGTCCGATGGGCTGCCGTTGGCGGCGTCGTCGGGTTTTCCGGCTGATCGGGCTGATCAGCTGGCCGCGATCGCGTCGGGTTTGGTGAGTTTGACGCAGGGTGCGGCGAGGGTGTTCGAGGGTGGTGTGGTCAATCAGACGATCGTGGAGATGCAGCGCGGGCTGATGCTGATCATGTCGATCAGTGATGGTTCGTGTCTGGCGGTGCTGGCGGCGCCTGACTGTGACATGGGTCTGGTGGCGTATCAGATGACGCTGATGGTTGATCGCGCCGGTCAGGTGCTGACTCCGGCTGTGCGCGCCGAGTTGCGCGCCAGCCAGATCAGGTGATGTAGGTGACAGACCCTCGATGGAACAGCGGCGGTTGGGCTCCTCCGCCCCAACCCCAGTCGTCGCTGAATCCCGACCCCGCATCGCCCGTCCGCCCGTACGCCGTGACAGGTGGACGGACGGCGCCGCGGGTCAAGCTGGCGATGGAGGCCCTGGTGTCCTCGGCGACCGCCGAGAACCGGGAGATCTCGCATATCACGCCGGAGTACCAGGCGATCAGCCAGCTGTGCCGGCAGGTCAGGTCCGTGGCAGAGGTGTCGGCTCTGCTGCGGATCCCGCTCGGCGTGGTACGGGTGCTGATCGCTGACATGGCGGCCGAAGGTCTGGTTCGTGTGCATCAACCACAACTGGACGCGGGCAGGCCGGACGTAAATCTGCTCGAAAGGGTGCTCAGTGGACTTCGCAGGCTCTAGCCCCGGCCTCACCTCGACGAAGATCGTGGTGGCCGGAGGTTTCGGGGTGGGCAAGACGACGTTCGTCGGCGCGGTGTCGGAGATCATGCCGTTGACCACGGAGGCCGTCATGACCGACGCCTCCGCCGGTATCGACGATCTGGCCATGACGCCGCTGAAGTCGACCACGACCGTGGCGATGGACTTCGGCCGGGTCTCCCTCGACCGCGACCTGATCCTCTACCTGTTCGGGACCCCCGGACAGCACCGGTTCTGGTTCATGTGGGACGACCTGGTACGGGGTGCGATCGGCGCCGTCGTGCTCGTGGACACGCGCCGTCTTGCCGACAGCTTCCCGGCGATCGACTACTTCGAAGAGGCGCAACTGCCGTTCGTGGTGGGCGTCAACGGCTGGGACGGCGACTATCCGCACAGCGACGTCGAGGTGCGCGACGCGCTGACGCTGTCCCCGCACATCCCGCTCGTACGCCTGGACGCACGCTCCAAGGACTCCGTCAAGAACGCGCTGATCCACCTGGTCGAGCACGCGCTCTCGGTCAGGATGGCCGTCCCGGGGTGGGGCGGCTGAGGCTGCCCGTGCGCCCTCGTTGACAGGGCCGACACCCTCATGATCACAATGGCT
This sequence comes from Nonomuraea purpurea, assembly GCF_042650645.1. Lineage (NCBI taxonomy): Bacteria > Bacillati > Actinomycetota > Actinomycetes > Streptosporangiales > Streptosporangiaceae > Nonomuraea > Nonomuraea purpurea. The sequence goes on along the minus strand of NZ_JBHSBI010000025.1, from coordinate 86,225 downwards.
GCGGTTTCCCCAAGCGTGGCAGGAGCCCGTGGCCGATGAACGTGCGCGATCCCCTCACCGGGCGGCTCGACAGGCCGCTCGCCCCCGTCTCGCCCGAGCGCCTCGCCGCCACCGCGGCCGAGTTGCGCGCGATGTCCCCCTCCTGGAACGACGCCGACCGCGGCGCCGTGCTGACCAGGTTCGGGGCCGCGCTGGCCGCTGACGAAGACCTGCTCGCCGCCCTGGTCGCCGACACGGGCCGGGTGGCGGAGTCGGTGCTGGAACGGCAGATCGTCGCCGGCCTGATCGCCCGATGGGTACGCCAGGCGCCCGCCCTCCTCCAACCCCTGCCAGAACGCCCCGCCTCCCTGCCGGGGATCGTCGTGGGCGGGGACGCGGTGCCGTACGAGCTGGTCGGGGTGATCAGCCCGTGGAACTTCCCGCTGCTGCTCGGCCTCATCGACGCCGTCCCCGCGCTGGCCGCCGGGTGCGCGGTGCTGGTCAAGCCGAGCGAGGTCACGCCCAGGTTCATCGAGCCGCTGATGCGGCTGGTCCCCGACGAGCTGCCGCTCAGCGTCGTGGAGGGCGACGGTGAGACGGGCGCGGCGCTGGTCGGCCTGGTGGACGCCCTGGTGTTCACCGGCAGCGTCGAGACGGGCCGGCGGGTGGCCGAGTCGGCCGCCCGCGCCTTCGTGCCCGCCCACCTGGAGCTGGGCGGCAAGGATCCGGCGATCGTGCTGGCCGGGGCCGACCTGGACCGGGCCGCCTCGGCGATCCTGTGGGGCGGCACCGCCAACGCCGGGCAGTCCTGTCAGTCCATCGAACGCGTCTACGTGGCCCGCGAGGCGCACGACGAGTTCCTCGCGCGGCTCGTGGACAAGGCCGCGCAGGTGGGCCTGACCTGCGAGGGCGGCCCGATCGGGCCGATCATCGGCCCGGGGCGGGAGGACGTGATCGCCGCCCACCTGGCCGACGCCGTGGCCAAGGGCGCGCGCGTGCACACCGGCGGCGAGATCGAGCGGCACGGCGGCGGCCACTGGTGCCGCCCGACCGTGCTGTCCGGCGTCGACCACACCATGACGATCATGACGGAGGAGACGTTCGGCCCCGTGCTGCCCGTCATGGCCGTGGACGGCCCCGACGAGGCGGTCGCCCTGGCCGACGACTCGCTCTACGGCCTGTCGGCCGCGGTCTTCGCCGCGACGGAGGCCGAGGCCATGGCCGTCGCGGCGAGGCTGCACGCCGGCGCGGTCAGCGTCAACGACGCCGCGCTGACCGCGCTCGTGCACGAGGGCGAGAAGCACTCCTTCCGCCTGTCGGGGCTCGGCGGCTCGCGCATGGGGGCCGCCTCCATCGCCAGGTTCCTGCGCCGCAGGGCCTACCTGGTCAACCGATCCGAGGCCGCCGACCCGTGGTGGCACACGACGAAGGAGTGAGGCGCATGGGACTTCGCGCGGACATGCCGCTGCTGGCCCGCCACGAGGGGGAGTGGGAGGGCGACTACCTCCACCTCGACCGCGAAGGGAACCCGATCGACCGGCACCGCGTCCACATGACCTGCGCGATCCTCGACGACGCCGTCTACCACCAGACCAACCGCTACACCTGGGACGACGGGCGCAGCGAGGTGCACGAGTTCCCCGGCACGTATCTCGGCGGCGGCCGGTGCGGGTTCGACACCGAGCGGATCAAGGGCGAGTTCTGGGAGCTGGACGCCGGCACCATCTACCTGAGCTGGCAGTACAAGGCCGAGGGCGAGGACCTGCGGCTGTACGAGATGATCGTGCTGAGCGAGGACGGCAAGTCACGCAGCAGAACCTGGCAGTGGATCAAGGACGGCGTCTGCGTGAAGCGCACCCTCATCAACGAGTGGCGCCGTTCCTGACACTGTGGTGCCACGACAACACCGTCCGCTCGACGCCCAGGAACGCGGCGTTGAGCGCGATGCCGAGCAGCCCGAGCAGCACGATCCCCGCCCACATGGCCGGGATGTCGAACTTGCTCTGCGCCTCCAGCATGCGGTGCCCGAGCCCCTCGCTGCTGCCGACCAGCTCCGAGATGACCATCATGATCAGCGCCAGTGACACGCTCAGCCGCAGCCCGGCGAAGATCTTCGGCGCGGCCGCGGGCAGGATGACGCGGGTCAGCCGCTGCCAGGCGCTCAGCCGGTAGACGGTGCCCGTCTCGATGTACTGGCGGTCGACGTGGCGGGCGCCGTCCATGGAGTTGATCAGCACCGGCCAGATGACGCCGTACACGATGGAGGCCAGCTCCATCGGGGTGCCGATCTTGAACAGCACCAGGAAGACCGGCAGCAGCGTGGACGGCGGCACCGAGCGGCCGAAGTGCAGCAGCGGCTCCACCAGCGCCGCCAGCCGGTTCGAGCGGCCGAGCGCCACGCCGGCCAGCACCCCGGCCGCGCAGGCCATCGCCCACCCGGCGAACAGCCTGGCCAGGCTGGGCAGCAGGTCGGCGATCGCCTCGTCGGTCAGGAACGCCCGCGACGGCGGGCCCGAGAACCACATCTCGTGCAGCCTGACCACGATCTGCGACGGCGGAGGGAAGAACACGGCCTGCGCCGAACGCGTGGTCAGCTCCCAGGCGAGCACGGCCACGGGCAGCGACCAGTACCAAAGGATCCTCACAGCGTTTCCCCCGTACGCGCCTCGTGCCAGCGGAACAGCCGCCGCTCACCGGCCGTGAACAGCAGGTTCGCGGCCAGCCCGATGAGACCGGCCCACACGGTCGCCGCCAGCATGCGGTCGACCCGGTTCGCGCTGCCGGCCAGCGACAGGAACGCCCCGATCCCGCCGCCGCCCGGCGCCAGCAGCTCCACGCTCACGGACACGATCAGGGTGACCGACACCGCGATGCGCACGCCGGTCGCGATGAACGGCGCCGCGCTCGGCAGGCTCACCCGCAACACCACCGCCAGCGGGCCGAAGCCGAAGCTGCGCAGCGTCTCCTTGGCCAGCGGATCGACGTCGCCCAGGCCGTACATCGTGTTGATCAGCAGCGGCCACGAGCACGTGTAGACGATCAGCGCGGTCTTGGCGTCGTGGCTGTCGGGGAACAGGAACATGGCCAGCGGGATCAGCGACACCGACGGGATCGGCCGCAGGAACTCCACCAGCGGCCGCGCCGAGCGCTCCATGAACGGCACCGTCCCGAACAGCAGCCCGGCGGGCACGGCCACCGCGATCGCGATCGCCAGCCCGCTCGCGCACGCCACCAGGGTGGCCGCCACGTCGGCCATGAACTGCGCCTCCAGCGGCAGCCGCGCCGCCGCGACCAGCACGTCCGACACGTACGGCAGAACGTTCGGGATCAACCCGGCCCGCCCGGCCAGCTCGGCGAGGACGAGGAACCCCGCCACGCCGAGCCCCCCGAGCACGATGCGAGCGGTCATCCGCCCTGCGGCGCGAACAACTGGGCCGCGTCCACCTTGTTCTTCAGGAACCCGTACCCGTGCAGCAGGTCGGCCAGCTTCTGGACACTGGCCCTGTCGGCCTCCATCGAGAACGTGCCGAGCGTCATCGCCGCCGCCGCGTCCGCGGGGATCTGCGTGTAGGTCGGCACCACCTCGTCGATCGCCTTCCTGTCGGCCCCCGCGATCTGCTGCGCCTTGGCCAGCGCACGGTGGAAGGCCGCGGCCGTCTTCGGGTTCTTGGCCAGCCATGCCTCGCTGACGCCCCACCCGTCGATCGGCACCCCGGCGGTCACGCCGCTCGTGGTGTCGATGATCTGCGTGCCCCCGGCCTTCTTGGCGGCGGTCAGGAACGGCTCGACCAGCCAGGCCGCGTCCACCTTGCCCGAGGACAGGGCGGCGAGCTGGTCGGCGAACGGCACGGCGACGTACTTGACGTCGTCCGGCTTGAGCCCGGCCTCCTGCAGGTGGGCGTTCGTCAGCGTCTCACCGAGCGCGGCCAGCACGTTGACCGCGATGTTCTTGCCCTTGAGGTCGGCGGCCGACTTGATCGGCGAGCCCTTGGCGACCACCACGCCGGCGACGTTGGGCGCGGCCTCCTGGCTGTGCTGGAAGAGCTTCAGCTTGGCCGCGCCGCTGTCGTTGATCGCCATCAGCGACACGTAGCTCGTCAGGAACGCGTCCATGCTGCCATTGGCGATCTTCGGCATGACCGCCTGCGGCGCCTGGATGATCTCCGTCTTGACGGTCAGGCCCTCCTCCTTGAACAAGCCGCGCTTCTCGGCGATGAACAGCGGCGCCGACGACGGCACCGGCACCACGCCGACCAGGAGCTGCGTCTTCTCCAGACCGCCGGCGGAGGACGCGGCCGGCTCGCCGCCGCCCCCTCCGCCGCCGCACGCGCTGAGGGTCAGCGCGATCGCCATACCCACGACTACGAACCTGGCCAGCTTCATCGCAGTGCCTTTCTCGTCAGTCCTGTCACCTGTCATCCGGCGACGCCATGACCGACTTCACGTCGATCGGCGCGTCGATATAGTCGTACTCGAGCATGAGGTCGGCCACCTTCTGCAGCCTGGACGCCTCCAGCGTGCTCGGGTAGGCACCCAGGGTGATCGCCTCGGCGGTCGTCCTGTCGATCTTCGTGTACGTCGGCAGCGCGGCCTCGACCGCCTTGCGATCACCGGAAGCGATCTGCTGCGCCTTGGAGATCGCCCGCCGGAAGGCGGCCAGCGTCTTCGGGTTCTGCCGCGCCCATTGTTCGGTGGCCACCCAGCCCGCGATCGGCAGGTCGGCCGTCGGCCCCGTCATCGTGTCGGCGATCGTGCGAAAGCTGAGCGCCTTGGAGTTGGCGGTGATGAACGGCTCGGTGACCCAGCCCGCGTCGGCCTGGCCCGAGGTGATCGCGTTGCCCATCTCGGGGAACGGCGTCTTGGCGAACGTGACGTCCGTCTTCGCCAGCCCGGCCGCCTTGAGCTGCGTCGTGACCGCCAGTGTGCCGATGTTCCCGAGGTTGTTGACCAGGAGGGTCTTGCCCTTCAGATCCGCCACCGTGCGGATGGGCGAGTTCTTCTGGACCATGATGGTGAAGGTGTCGGGCGCCGCCCGGTACATGTCGGCGACCAGCTTGATCTTCCTGCCCCTGCTCACGGCCAGGAACGTCGAGACGTAGTTGGTCTGCGAGACGTCCAGCGCGGCGCTCTCGATCTGCTGCAGCGCGGCGGCGCCGCCGGTGATCGTGACCGGCTCCACCGTCAGGCCCTCCGCCGCGAACAGGCCCCTGGCATTGGCGATGTAAAGCGCCACGGCGTCGGGGACCGGCAGCGTCCCGACCTTGATGACCGCCTTCTCCAGGGCTCCCGCCGACGGGCTCGGAGCCTGGCCGCCGCCGCAGCCCGAGAGCGCGAGTGCGGCGGCCAGGCCGAGCACGAGTGCGTGACAGCGCAGTGCGCGTGTCATGGGGGGGTTCTCCTCTTGCGAAGGGGGAGAGCGAGACACGTTACTCTGCGCGAGCGTACCCGAGGAGTGATCGAATCGGCAGGCGGACGCCGTTTCAGGCGGGTCTGGACACGTAACGGCCCACGGGCCGGCCCACGATCTTGCCGGCGTCCAGCACGTGGTTGCCGCGCACGAACGTGTCGGTGACCTTGGCGGTCAGCTCGAACCCCTCGAACGGCGTGTACTCCTGCGTCGACTCCGACTCCTGCGCGCGCACCGTCCACGTCTGCCCGGGGTCCACCAGGCAGATGTCGGCGTCGAAACCGGGCGCGATCGTGCCCTTGGTGCGCAGGCCGTACCGCTTGGCCGGGTTCCACGAGGTCAGCGCGGCGATCCTGCCGTACGGCAGGCCGCGGCGGCGGCCCTCGGTGATCAGGCCGGGCAGCAGGTACTCGGCGCCGCCGAACCCGGCCTTGGCCACGAAGACGTCCTCGCGCGGGTCGCCGAACTTGAGTTCGTCGCGGCAGCAGGCGTGGTCGCTGACGACCCAGTCCACGGTGCCGTCGAGCACGTACTCCCACAGCGCCTCGACGTCCTCGCGCGGCCTGATCGGCGGGTTCACCTTGGCGCCGATGCCACTGGCCGTCTCGACGTCGGCGAGCAGGTGACCGATCGTGACCTCGCGGCGGAAGTCGATGTGCGGGAACGTCGCCGCCATGCGCACGGCGGCGTCCAGGGCCTTGCGCGAGGACAGGTGCAGCAGGTTGACATTCGCCAGCCCCGTCTCGTGGGCGAGGTAGGAGGCGATGAAGACGGCCAGCCCCTCGGAGTGCGGCGGGCGGGAGGCGCTGTAGGCGGCCAGCCCGCTCAGGTCTCCGGCCTCCTCGACGAGCTTGGTGTAGGCGGTCATGATCTCGGCCGTCTCGCAGTGCAGCGACAACGAGATCTCGCCCGCCAGATCGGGGAAACGTTCCCTGGCGGCCTGCACGCCGCGCATCACGAACTCGAAGTGCGCGTAGTCATAACGTTCGCCCTCGGGCAGCATGAGGAAGGCCCGCTGGTCGTCGGAACGCCCGTGCAGCCCGTGCCCGCCGTAGAACATGAAGATCTTGAACGACGGGACGCCGAACCGCTCGACCAGATCGGGCAGCTCGCCGATGTGGCCGCTCGACATGGGCGCCAGGTGGAAGCCGTAGTCGACGTACGCCCTGCCCTCGGCCTGCCCCAGCACCTCGGGGAAGAAGTCGGCGTAGGAGCCGCCCTTGTTCAGGTAGTACTGGCCGGTCCGCATGTACGTGAGCGCGGTGGTCACGCCACCCTGAGCGCTCGCCCGGCTCTCCGACTCGGTGTCGTCGGGCAGCGGGTTGTAGATCCCCCAGTGCTGGTGGGCGTCCACGACGCCGGGGAAGGCCAGCTTGCCGCCTCCGTCGACGACCTCGCCGGCCCCGGAGAGTCCGGGCTCCACCCGGACGATTCGACCGTCGGAGACCGCGATGTCCGCATCGACGGGCTCGTCGTGGTCATGGGTCACGACCTTGACGTTCTTCAGCAAGAGCTCGGTCACAGAAATGGGTCTTTCCTAAGCGATGCGGAAGGCGTCGCGGTGCCAGGCCAGCACGCGCCGCTCAACCATGAGGAACAAGGTGTTGAAGACGAAGCCGAGCACGCCGAGCACCAGGACGCCCGCCCAGATGGCCGCCATGTCGGCACGGTTGTTGGCCAGGCTGAGCAGGTAGCCGAACCCGTCGGTGCTGCCCTTGAGTTCGGAGATGACCATCAGGATCAACGCCAGCGAGACGCTCAGGCGCAGCCCGGCGAAGATTTTCGGCGCGGCGGCGGGCAGGATGATCCGGAACAGCCTGATCGGCGCCGGCACGTTGAAGACGGCGGCGGTGTCGACCTTCACATTGTCGAGGCTGCGCGCGCCGTCGATCGAGTTGAGCAGGATCGGCCAGATGATGCCGAAGACGATGGTCGCGACCTGCACCTGCGTGCCCATCTGGAAGAGCACGAGGAAGAGGGGGAGCATGACCGGTGGCGGCACCGCGCGGCCGAACTCGACCAGGGGCTGCACGTAGTCGGCCAGCCAGGCGGTCCTGCCGAGCGCGACGCCGAGCGCCACACCCACCAGCACGGCCAGGCTCCAGGCCCCGACCACCCTGAGCAGGCTGGGCCCGAAGTTCTCCACGGCCTCTTCTGTCAGGATGTACGGCCCGGAGAACCACATCTCATACATCTTGCCCACGATGAGGGTCGGCCCGGGGAAGTAGGGACTGGCCTGCGACTCGGCGAGCAGCTCCCAGCCGATCAGGACGACGGGAACCAGCCACAACCGCTTGATCAAGGTCAGGATCATGCGGATCTCCACCTGAACAGCCGGCGCTCGGCGCGGACCAGCAGGATGTTGACGACGAGCCCGATCGCTCCCGCCCAGACGAGGGCCGCGATGACGTCGATCATCGCGTCAGCGCCGACGCCCGTGCTCGCCTCGATGAGGAAGCCGCCGATGCCGACCGCGCCGCCCACGATGTACTCCACGCTGATCGCCAGGATGAGCGTGATGGAGGCGGCCAGGCGTATCCCGGTCGAGATGAACGGCGCCGCGCTCGGCAGGGAAACCCGCAGGATGACCGCGGCGGAGCCGAAGCCGAACGAGCGCAGCGTCTCCTTGCCCACCGGGTCCACGTCGCGCATGCCGTACATGGTGTTGATCAGGATCGGCCACGAGGCGGCGAAGACGATGAGCGCCACCTTGGCGTTGAGCTCGGGCTGGAAGAAGAACAGCGCCAGCGGGATCAGCGCCACCGAGGGGATGGGGCGCAGGAACTCCACGAACACCCGGGTCATCTCCTCCACCACTGGGACCGTTCCCAACAGCAGGCCGATGGGGACGGCGACGAGGATGGAAAGAGGCAGCCCGATGGCCGCGGCGGTGAGCGTGCCCTGCAGATCGGCGAGGAAGTCCGGGTCGACGGCGAGCGTGACCGTCCTGGCCAGCGTGTCCGCCGCCGTCGGCAGCCATGTGACCAGGCCGGACATTCCGAGAACCTGCCAGACAAGCAGAAAACCCGCCACGCCTGCGGCGTGACGGGAGAACTTGATCAGCCGCGCGCGGGCGAGCGGGTCCCGCTCGCGCCGCGCCGGAAGGACTGTGGCCGTCATCCTTGGGAGGGGGCCGTGTAAATCATGGGAGCGACATCCATCTTCTGCTTGAGCATGCCGGAGTCGAACATCAGGTCCGCCACCCGCTGGACCCGCTGGGCGTTCAGCGAGGTCGGGTAGTTGCCGAGGTTCATCGTCGCGGCGGTCTCAGCCGGGATCTTGGTGTAGGTCGGGATCACCTTGGTCACGGCGCTGCGGTCGGTGGCCGCGAGGTTCTGCGCCTTGGCCATGGCCCGCTGGAAGGCGGCCAGCGTCTTGGGGTTGTCGGCCACCCACTTCTCCGTGGCGGCCCAGCCGGTGATCGGCAGGCCGTCGGTCGGGCCGGACATGGTGTCCAGCAGCATGGTGGCGCCGAGCTCCTTCTTGGCCTGGCTGACGTAGGGGTCGGTCATCCAGACGGCGTCCACGTCGCCCTTGTCCAGCGAGGAGAGCCAGTTGGGGGTCGGGACCTCGGTGTACTCGACGTCCTTGGTGGGGTCGAGACCGGCGATCTTCAGGTGCGGGTTCATGGTGAGGGTGCCCAGGCCGGCCAGGGCGTTGACGCCGATCTTCTTTCCCTTGAGGCCGGCGATGTCCTTGATGGGGGAGTCCTTCTTGACCATGATGCCGAAGGCGCCGGCCGCGCCCTGGTAGGAGTCGGCGATGTACTTGAACTTCTCGGTGCCCTGCTCCTGGATCGTCAGGATCGTGGCGTAGCTGCCGAGAACGATGTCCATGGCGCCGTTGGAGAGCTTGGGCAGAACCGCCTGGGGAGCCTGGATCGGCTCTTGCTTGACGTTGAGGCCTTCCTCCTTGAAGAAGCCGCGCTCAATGGCGATGAACAGCGGCGCCGAGTCCGCGCCGGGGTACTGGCCGATCAGGAGGTCGGTCTTCATACCGGCGGCGGCGCCAGAGCCTTCGCCCTTGTCGCCGGAGCCGGAGCATCCGGTGGCGACGAGGGTGGCGACAAGCCCGATCAGGGCCGTACGCCCTAATGCACCGAACCGCATTGCGGGTCTCCTTTGAACCGGGGGGTCATGCGAAAGGGGTGTTGAACGACGCTGGCACCTTAGCGCAGGCCGTACTTGCAGAGGGATCCAAGAGTTCACGAAATTATTTACATATATCCCCATATATGGCGATTTGAGGAGATTTGTCCGATTATTCGTGAGATGAACTCTTGACTTCGGGGGATCTCGTGCCGTGGGAGCCTTGGGATAGGTGTGGTGATTTGCGTAAAATAGCGAGCCGTGTGTCGACTGTGATCTTTGCGGTATTGGCCGAACTCTGGATGATGTGCTCCAATTGGCTCTCGCCCCAAGGGTGCGTCGGCGTCACACGGTTAACACGTGTTTGACGTGATCTTCGTGCACCAGACCATCCGAGGAGAGGTTGCGAAGGCAAGTGAAGACTGTTGTCCCCTCTGCGGGCGGGGATCAGGGCTTAACGGAACAAGCCCCCCAGCACGCGTCCCAAGGGCCACAGACGCCCGCGCCCAACGGCGCGGCGAGCAACCGACGGGCGGGCTCTCGCTTCTCCCTGCGTAACTGGCGAGTGCGCTCCAAGCTCCTGGTCCTGGTCGTCATCCCAACCCTTGCGGCGCTCGTGTTCGGTGGCCTGCGCGTCACCACCTCGATTTCCACCGCCGGCGAATACGCACAGGTCAACGAGGTGGCTGTGCTGGCGAGCCAGCTCACCTCCCTCGCGCATGAGGTCGAAATGGAACGCGACCTCACCGCCAAGTACGTTGCCCAGGGGCGAAGAACCGGAAACAGCGCACCACAGGATGTTTCTTCGCAATATGAGGTCGTCGACAAGCTTGTCGTCGAGGTCAAGGCCGGCGTCGACGGCCTCGCCGCCTCCGACAACACCGCGGCCCCCGACGCCCTGCGCATCAAGAACCGCATCAACGAGATCGCGACCTCGCGCGAGACGGCGATCAAGTCCCAGCTCGACGCGAACTCGGTCATCACGCTCTATGACCGGGTCATCTCCGACCTGCTCTCCCTGAACGACCAGATCGACCAGGGCGCGGTGGACAAGGAGCTGTCGGACAGCGTGGCGGGCTTCGCCGCCCTGTCCAGGGCCAAGCAGTTCGTCTCCACCCAGCGCGCGCTGATGCTGGAGGCCCAGGCCGCCAGGGGATTCGGCAAGCAGGAGCTCGACGCCTTCATCGCCGCCCGCGCCCAGAAGAACAGCGAGCTGGCCACCTTCAGGGCCAGGGTTCCCCTCCAGCTCCGCCAGGCCTACGACGACTCCGTCAGCGGCAAGGCCGTCGACGGCGCCGAGATCCTCTCCGCCCGCGCCCTGTTCCTGCAGGACCAGGGCAAGCTCGTCTCGGACCCCAAGCTCGGCCTCACCCGTGACGGCAGGAGCTGGTTCAACGCCATCAGCGAGACCATCGACGGCATGCGCAAGGTCGAGCAGCAGGCGGCCGACTCCATCGTGCTGCGCAGCCGCACCCTGGAAGGCGCGGAGCAGCAGAGCGCCGTGATCGTCGCCGGCGCCATCGTGCTCCTGCTCGTTCTCGTCCTGCTGGTGACCGTGTTCATGGCGCGCTCGCTGAGCGGCCCGCTGCGCAGGCTGCGCAGGGAGGCCCTGTTCATCGCCGGACGCCGCCTGCCCGACACCGTGCGCCAGCTCCGCGAGGCCGAGAGCGTCGGCGAGCCCGAAGTGCAACCCATCGGTGTCGCGTCCAACGACGAGATCGGTGAAGTGGCGCGGGCCTTCGACGAGGTCCACCGCGAGGCGGTACGACTGGCGGGGGAGGAGTCGAGGCTCCGTAGCAACGTCAACGCGATGTTCGTGAACCTGTCGCGCCGCTCCCAGACGCTGGTCGAACGGCAGATCACCCTCATCGACGGCCTGGAACAGGGCGAGCAGGACGAGCAGCGGCTCGGCAACCTGTTCAAACTGGACCACCTGGCCACCCGCATGCGGCGCAACAGTGAGAACCTGCTGGTCCTGGCAGGCCAGGAACCGCCCCGCCGCTGGAGCAAGCCCGTCAAGCTGGTCGACGTGGCCCGCGCCTCGCTGTCCGAGGTCGAAAACTACGAGCGCGTCGTCCTCCAGGTGCCCGACGGCGTCTCGGTGGCCGGCCAGGCCGTCAACGACGTCATCCACCTGATCGCCGAGCTCGTCGAGAACGCGTTGTCGTTCTCGCCGCGCGAGACCCGCGTCACCGTGTCCGGCAGCAGGATCGACGGCGGCGGCGTGATGTTGTCGATCACCGACTCCGGCATCGGCATGACCCCGGACGAACTCACCCAGGCCAACGACCGCCTCATGGACGCCCCGATCGTGGACGTGTCGGTGTCGCGGCGAATGGGCCTGTTCGTGGTCGCCCGGCTGGCGCACCGCCACGGCGTCAGGGTGCAACTGCGCCCGCACGGATCCGGCGGCCTGACCGCCATGGTCCTGATGCCGGAAGCGCTCCTCGGCGCCCAGGCCCCCGCCTTCCCTGGAGCGGGAGCTCCCACTGGTGTCGGGCCGATGGACATGCCCTCCGACGACGGCTTCGGCGCCCGGCAGCCCATGCAGCCGATGCAGCCCCCGGTGGCGCCGCCCGCGCCCCAGTGGCCCAACGGCGGCGGCTACCAGCCCGGCCCGGGACACCCGTCCTTCTCGTCCCAGCCGTCGTCGTTCGCCCAGCCGAGCATGGACATGCCCTGGCCGTCCGACCCGCGCGGAGCCGCCGGCACCACCGGCAACCGCGGCTACGAGACCTCGGACGTGTGGGTGCCCGCGCGCAACTCCCAAAGCCCTCCCGGCGAATGGGGACGCGACAACAACTCCCTGCCGAGGCGGCCCACGGGCGGCGCCGAGCCAGGGGACAACGGCCGGCCGAGCTTCGACTTCCCCGAAACCGAGTCCGCCGCGACCGGCCCCATCCCGGTCGTCAAACCCGCATCAGGGGGAGACGAATTCCTCCCGATCTTCGCCTCGGTCGAATCGGCCTGGTTCGAGCACGGGGACCAAGGCGCCGCCGCCGCAACCTGGGGTTCCAGCAAGGCGGACGCGGGATGGAGCGCGGCCGAGGCCGTGGTGGAGCCGGTACGTGACGGCTCGACGGCCTCCGGGTTGCCCAAGCGGGTGCCCAAGGCCAACCTGGTGCCCGGCTCGGCGGAAACCGTCTCGGCGCCGAAGGGCGTCGCACCCACGCCGGCGGTCTCGCCGGAACGGGTACGCAGCCGGCTGTCGAGCTTCCAGCAGGGGTTCCGGGCGGCACGTGACGACATCAGCGAGGGAAGGACGTATTCGTCCGGTCCGAGAAGTGTTGAAAGCAGGGATGAGCGCGCATGAATGACCTGAGCCAGTCGGCACGTGGCGTGGATTGGTTAATCACCGACTTCGTCAGCACGGTTCCCGGGGTCGCGCACGCGGTGGTCGTCTCGTCCGATGGGTTGCCGTTGGCGGCGTCGTCGGGTTTTCCGGCTGATCGGGCTGATCAGCTGGCCGCGATCGCGTCGGGTTTGGTGAGTTTGACGCAGGGTGCGGCGAGGGTGTTCGAGGGTGGTGTGGTCAATCAGACGATCGTGGAGATGCAGCGCGGGCTGATGCTGATCATGTCGATCAGTGATGGTTCGTGTCTGGCGGTGCTGGCGGCGCCTGACTGTGACATGGGTCTGGTGGCGTATCAGATGACGCTGATGGTTGATCGCGCCGGTCAGGTGCTGACTCCGGCTGTGCGCGCCGAGTTGCGCGCCAGCCAGACCAGGTGATGTAGGTGACAGACCCCAGATTCAACAGCGGCGGCTGGAACAGCGGTGGCTGGAACAGTGGCGGCTGGAACAGTGGCGGCTGGGAGCCCCCACCGCCCCCGCCCCCGAGCTCTGACCCCGCCTCGCCGGTCCGGCCCTACGCCGTGACCGGCGGGCGGACGGCGCCGCGGGTCAAGCTGGCGATGGAGGCCCTGGTGTCCTCGGCGACCGCCGAACACCGGGAGTTCTCGCACATCACGCCGGAGTACAAGGCGATCAGCCAGTTGTGCCTGCAGGTCAGATCGGTGGCAGAGGTGTCGGCTCTGCTGCGGATCCCGCTCGGCGTGGTACGGGTGCTGATCGCGGATATGGCGGCCGAGGGCCTGGTACGGGTCCACCAGCCGCAACTGGATGAGGGTAGGCCTGACGTCAACCTGTTGGAAAGGGTGCTAAGTGGACTTCGCAGGCTCTAGCCCCGGCCTGACCTCGACGAAGATCGTGGTCGCCGGCGGGTTCGGGGTGGGCAAGACGACGTTCGTCGGCGCGGTGTCGGAGATCATGCCGTTGACCACGGAGGCCGTCATGACCGACGCCTCCGCCGGAATCGACGATCTGGCCATGACGCCGCTGAAGTCGACCACGACCGTCGCCATGGACTTCGGCCGCGTCTCGCTCGACCGCGACCTGATCCTCTACCTGTTCGGCACGCCGGGACAGCACCGGTTCTGGTTCATGTGGGACGACCTGGTACGGGGTGCGATCGGCGCCGTCGTGCTCGTGGACACACGCCGTCTTGCCGACAGCTTCCCGGCGATCGACTATTTCGAAGAAGCGCAACTGCCGTTCATCGTCGGGGTCAACGGCTGGGACGGCCAGTACGCCCACAGCGATGCCGAGGTGCGCGACGCCCTCACCCTGGCCCCGCACATCCCGATGGTGCGCCTGGACGCCAGGCACAAGGAGTCGGTCAAAAGCGCGCTGATCAACCTGGTCGAGCACGCTCTGACGGTTCGGATGGCCGTGCCAGGCTGGAGCGGCTAGCGGAGCGGCTAGGCTGGAGTCTTAGACGTAAACCCGCTTCGAGGACTGGCCAACCACGTGTTCGAGACGCTTTCCGACCGGCTGACATCGGTTTTCTCCTCCCTCCGAGCCAAAGGGCGGCTGTCGGACGCCGACATCGACGCCACCACTCGCGAGATCCGCATCGCCCTGCTTGAGGCCGATGTCGCGCTCCCAGTGGTCAAGGCGTTCGTCGCCCAGATCAAGGAGCGCGCCCGCGGCGCCGAGGTCTCTCAGGCCCTCAACCCGGCGCAGCAGGTCGTCAAGATCGTCAATGACGAGCTGATCGCGATCCTCGGCGGCGAGACGCGCAGGCTCCGCCTCGCCAAGACGCCGCCGACCGTCATCATGCTTGCGGGCCTCCAGGGTGCGGGCAAGACCACCCTGGCGGGCAAGCTGGCCGGGTGGCTGCGCGAGCAGGGCCACGCGCCCATGCTGGTCGCCGCCGACCTGCAGCGGCCCAACGCCGTCCAGCAGCTTCAGGTGGTGGGCGAGCGCGCCCAGGTCGCCGTTTACGCGCCCGAGCCCGGCAACGGGGCAGGCGACCCGATCGCGGTCGCCCGCCACTCCATCGACGAGGCCAGGCGGCTGCAGCACGACGTCGTCATCATCGACACCGCCGGCCGCCTGGGCATCGACCAGGAGATGATGAAGCAGGCCGCCGACATCCGCGACGCGGTCTCGCCCGACGAGGTCCTGTTCGTGGTCGACGCCATGATCGGCCAGGACGCCGTCACGACGGCGCAGGCGTTCATGGAAGGCGTCGGCTTCGACGGCGTCGTGCTCACCAAGCTCGACGGCGACGCCAGGGGCGGCGCGGCCCTCTCGGTCCGCCACATCACCGGCCGGCCGATCATGTTCGCCTCCACCGGCGAGAAACTGGAAGACTTCGACGCCTTCCACCCCGACCGGATGGCCTCCCGCATCCTCGACATGGGTGACATTCTCACCCTGATCGAGCAGGCCCAGAAGACGTTCGACGAAGAGCAGGCCGCCAAGATGGCCGGCAAGCTCACCTCGGGCGAGAACTTCACGCTCGAGGACTTCCTCGAGCAGATGATGATGGTCCAGAAGATGGGCCCCATCAAGAACCTGCTCGGCATGATGCCCGGCATGGGCCAGATGCGCGACCAGCTCAACTCCATCGACGACCGCGACCTCGACCGCATCGCCGCGATCATCCGGTCCATGACGCCGGGCGAGCGCCAGGACCCCAAGATCATCAACGGCTCGCGCCGCGCCCGCATCGCCGCCGGATCCGGCGTCTCGGTCAGCGCGGTCAACAACCTCGTCACCCGCTTCTTCGACGCCCAGAAGATGATGAAGCGGATGGCGGGCGGCATGGGCATCCCGGGCATGCCCGGGGGGCGCGGCAAGGCCACCAAGGCGCAGAAGAAGGCCAAGAAGGGGCGGCGCGTCAGCGGAGACCCGCGCAAGGCCGCCCTGGGCAAGCCCTCCGCCGCCGAGGAGCCCGCGGAGCCCAAGCAGGGCGGGGTGCTGGGGAACCTGGGGGGCAAGCTGCCGCCGGGGATGGAGCTGCCGCCGGGCTTCGACCCCTCCAAGCTCCGCCTCCCCGGCCAGAAGTAGCCCTTCCTCCGGGGGCCACGCCCGAGGTTCGGCCAGGACGTTGACGGATTCGGTGGCGCGCGGCCCAGAAGGTCGAGGCAGTGCCGTCAATCTGGCACAATGACATGTTGGAACATCGTGACCAGGCGGGTGCCCTCTCACCTCCCGCCGGACGCGCCTGTCCCTGGAGCGTCGTCCCGTCGTGCCCCACTCGGCGAGATGCCGTTCACCCACGCTCGAATGCAGGAGAGACCACACCCGTGGCAGTCAAGATCAAGCTCAAGCGGCTCGGCATGATCCGCAACGCGCAGTACCGTATCGTCGTCGCCGACAGCCGCACCAAGCGTGACGGCCGGGCGATCGAGGAGATCGGCCTGTACCACCCGAAGGATGACCCTTCGCGCATCGAGGTCAACGCCGAGCGTGCGGCTTACTGGCTGGGTGTCGGCGCGCAGCCGACCGAGCCGGTGCTCAAGCTGCTCAAGCTCACCGGTGACTGGCAGAAGTTCAAGGGCGAGCCCGCCCCTGCGCCTCTCAAGGTCGCCGAGCCCAAGCCCGACCGTCACGCCCTCTACGAGGCCGCGGCCAAGGAGACGCTGTCCGGTGGCGACACCGGCGCAGCCGCCACCACGCCGAAGAAGGCCAAGAAGAAGGAAGAGGCTGAGGCCCCCGCCGAGACCAAGACCGAGGGCGAGGCCTGACGTGCTCGAGGAGGCCCTCGAGCACCTCGTCAAGGGCATCGTCGAACATCCCGACGATGTCCGGGTCCGCGCACGCCGCATTCGCAGCGGGCGCGTCCTGGAGGTCCGGGTGCACCCCGAGGACCTGGGCAAGGTCATCGGACGCGGCGGGCGCACCGCCAAGTCGCTGCGCACGGTCGTGAACGCCCTGGCCGACGGGAAGTACGTGCGGGTTGATCTGCTCGATCTGCACGAAGCGGTCCGTTAGCGTCAGGTTTGTGCGCCCTCATCGGCTTTGGTGGCCGGTGGGGGCGCTCGCGTTGAAAGGGTAGGTTCACGTGCAGCTAGTCGTCGGCCGGATCGGCCGTCCGCATGGGGTTCGCGGTGAGGTGACCGTGGAGGTGCTCACCGACGATCCCGAGCTGCGCTTCGCCGTCGGAGCGTCCGTCACGACCGACCCCGCCGACAGGGGTCCGCTCGTCATCGAGGGCCGCCGGTGGCACAAGGGCATTTTGCTGATGTCGTTCGCGGAGGTCTTCGGGCGCGACGCGGCGGAGGAACTGCGCGGCACCATGCTGGTCATCGACTCGGCTGACGTGGCGCCGTCCGAGGACCCCGACGAGTTCCACGATCACGAGCTCATCGGGCTGGCGGTGGAGACCGCCTCGGGCGAGCCCGTGGGCGAGGTCAGCGACGTTCTGCACCATGGGCAGGACCTCCTGGTGGTTCGCAGGCGCGGGCAGGACGAGGCGCTCATCCCGTTCGTCAAGGCCCTGGTGCCCGAGGTCGACCTGGAGGGCGGCCGGCTGGTCGTCGATCCGCCAGAGGGCCTGCTGTGATGCGGCTCGACATCATCTCGATCTTCCCCGAGTACTTCGCACCGCTCGACGTCTCGCTGATCGGCAAGGCACGCGAGCGCGGGACGCTCGACGTCCGGGTGCACCAACTGCGTGACTGGACGCACGACGTGCACAAGACCGTGGACGACACCCCGTACGGCGGCGGCCCCGGCATGGTCATGAAGCCCGAGGTGTGGGGCGAGGCGCTCGACGCCGTGATCGGCGAGGGGGCGCCGCGGATGATCGTGCCGACGCCGAGCGGACGGCCGTTCACCCAGGAGCTGGCGCAGGAGCTGGCGGCGGAGCCGTGGCTGCTGTTCGCGTGCGGACGCTATGAGGGCATCGACTCGCGCGTCATGGCCGAGTACGGCACGCGGCTGCGCGTCGACGAGGTCAGCATCGGCGACTACGTGCTGGCCGGGGGCGAGGTGGCGGTGCTGGTGATGGTGGAGGCCGTCGGGCGGCTGCTGCCCGGCGTGCTGGGCAACGCCCAGTCGGTTGTGGACGACTCGTTCGCGCCCGGGTCCATGCGCAATCTGGTTGAAGGACCCGTTTACACCAAACCGCCCGTCTGGCGGGGACACGAGGTGCCGGCGGTGCTTCTGTCCGGACATCACGGAAAAGTAGCCAGATGGCGGCGGGACGAGGCGCTGCGCCGTACCGTCAGGAACCGGCCGGAGCTGGCGGCGGCGCTGGACCCCGACACGCTCGACAAACACGACAGAAAGCTCCTGGAGGAGCTGTCGTTTCGCGTCGAGCCCGAAGATATGGCAAACTGAATCGCTGCCAACCGTCACCTGGTTGGTTCATCATGCCCGGGAAGAGCAACTCCGGGCTCAGGAGACAGCAAGCGTGTCCGCCACGAGCCACGGCCGGGTGGACCTCCGCGTGCTCACAAGAACTTGAGGACTCTCTCATGCACACGAAGATCCAGGAGCTCGAGAAGGCGACTCTGCGCGGCGACGTGCCGAGCTTCCGCCCCGGTGACACGCTCGAGGTTCACGTCCGCGTCGTCGAAGGCAACCGCTCCCGCATCCAGGTCTTCAAGGGCTTCGTGCTGCGCAGGCAGGGCAGCGGCGCCCGCGAGACCTTCACGGTCCGCAAGGTCAGCTACGGCGTCGGCGTCGAGCGTACCTTCCCCGTGCACAGCCCGGTCATCGAGAAGATCGTGCTCGTGACCCGCGGCGACGTGCGCAGGGCCAAGCTCTACTACATGCGTGACCTGCGCGGAAAGGCCGCGCGCATCCGCGAGAAGCGTGAGACGCCGGCCGCGAAGTAATCCGGCCCTTTCGCCATGGCCCGCGTTCCGCGGGCCATTCGGCTTTACAGGGCCGTTTCCTTTATGTGGAGCGACTCGTGCATGGGTGTAACGTCGGTCGAGGCTTGTCGAGCCGAAGCATCATCTAGGCTCGTCAGCGATGACTAGCGAGAGCCAGGAGCACGGCGCTGCGCGCCGCCCTGTCGAGGACGAGGTGGACGTGGTCGCCGAAGAGACTCAGAAGCCAGCAAAGGGCGGGAAAAACGAGAAGAAGGGGTCGTTCTGGAAAGAACTTCCCGTTCTCATCGTCGTAGCCTTGGTTCTGGCCCTGATCATCAAGACGTTTGTGGTCCAGGCCTTCTACATTCCATCGGAGTCGATGGAGAACACCCTGCTGAAAAACGACAGGGTTCTGGTCAACAAGCTCGTCTACCACACGCGTGACATCGAGCGCGGAGACGTGGTGGTGTTCTCGGGCGTCGACTCGTGGGACGGCGAGTTCCAGCTCGAGGAGCCGTCCAACCCGGTCGCGGCGTTCTTCCGCTGGGTCGGCACGGCGTTCGGCATCGTGCCGGGCGAGAAGGACTACATCAAGCGGGTCATCGGCATCGGTGGCGACCACGTCAAGTGCTGCGACCCCAAGGGGCGCATCACGGTCAACAACACGCCCATCGACGAGGAGAGCTACCTCTACCCGGGCAACGTGCCGTCCGACAGGTTCTTCGACATCACGGTGGCGCCAGGACGCCTGTGGGTGATGGGCGACCATCGCTCCGTCTCGCTCGACTCCCGCTCACACACCGGTGACGCCGGCGGTGGTTCCATTCCCGTGGGTCAGGTCATCGGACGGGCCTTCGTGATCGTGTGGCCGTTCAACCGGGCGGGCTCGATCGACATTCCCGACACCTTCGCTCAGCCCGCGCTCCAGGCGCTCGGCGGGGCGGTGCCGATGGTCGCCGGGTTCGGGCTGGCCGTACCCTTGGTGCTGGTCCGTCGGCGCTGGCTGCTGAGGAGGCGTTGATGGCCGTCACCAAGAAGGCGGAGGGCGTGGCGAAAGAGAAGAAGAAGGGTGGTGGCTTCCGCGAGACCGTCCTGCTGCTCATCATGGGCGTCGGTATCGCGCTGCTGCTGCAGGCGTTCGTGGTCGGATCGTTCTACATCCCGTCGGTGTCGATGGAGAACACCCTGCTGATCAACGACCGGGTGTTCGTCAACAAGCTGGCGGGCAAGCCCGAGCGCGGCGACATCGTGGTCTTCAAGGGCTGGAAGGGCGGCGAGGACACCATCAAGCGCGTCATCGGCGTGGGCGGCGACCACGTCAAGTGCTGCGACTCCAAGAGGCGCATCACGGTCAACGGCACGCCGCTCGACGAGGAGTCCTACCTTTACCCCGGCGACTACCCCTCGGGCGACGATTTCGACGTCAAGGTGCCCGCGGGCCAACTCTGGCTGATGGGCGACCACCGCAGCGCCTCGGCCGACTCGCGTGCCCACGTGGACGAGCCGGGCAAGGGCTTCATCTCCGAGGACGCCGTGGTCGGCAAGGCGGTGCTTCGCTACTGGCCGTTGTCGCGCGGTTACCTCTTCGCGCGTCCCGACACTTTTGACAAGGTCAAGTAGAGGGTGCTTTCGGTCGCGGTATGCGGCGAATGGGGCGTACGCTGCCTCTGTCATGACAGTTGCGTTCCGCCCTCGGCCCAGCGTCGTCCGGCGCGATTCCGGACTCTACGCCTATGAGCGGGCGCTGGCCCGCCGCGGCCTGGCTCCGATCGCCGGAGTCGACGAAGCGGGCCGCGGCGCCTGCGCGGGCCCGCTCGTGGTCGCCGCCGTCATCCTGCGCAGGCAGATCGACGGCCTCGGCGACTCCAAGCTGCTGACCCCGGTCGCGCGCGAACGCCTCTACGACCTGATCATGCCGGTCTCCCACGTGGGCATCGTGATCATCCCGCCCGGGGAGATCGACGCCAAAGGTCTTCACAAATGCAACGTTTCAGGAATGCGGCGGGCTGTCGCACAGTTGCCCTGTGACCCGGAGTACATCCTGACGGACGGCTTCCCGGTTCCCGGGCTGCCCGCGCCGTCGCTGGCCGTATGGAAGGGGGATCAGGTGGCCGCGTGCGTGGCGGCCGCGTCGATCGTGGCCAAGGTGACGAGGGACCGCATGATGGTCGCGCTGGACGCGCGCTTCCCGCAGTACGGTTTCGCCGAGCACAAGGGGTATGTCACACCAGGACACCGGCTGGCGCTGGAAACGCACGGGCCATGCCCTGATCACCGTTACTCCTTCGTCACGGTGGCCAGGGAGATGGGTGAGAATGAAATGGGGGCCGGGGTTGCCTGAGCAGGCGAACCGGGGGACCGGTACGACAGGAGGACCGCGATGAGCGCAGAAGATCTCGAAAAGTACGAAACCGAGATGGAGCTGCAGCTTTACCGCGAATACCGCGATGTCGTCGGTTTGTTCACGTACGTGGTGGAGACTGAGCGGCGCTTCTACCTGACCAACTCGGTCGATCTCGACGTCCGTACCGCGGAGAACGGCGACGTCTTCTTCGACGTGAAGATGCAGGACGCTTGGGTTTGGGACATGTATCGGCCGGCGCGGTTCGTCAAGAACGTGCGGGTGGTCACGTTCAAAGACGTGAACGTGGAGGAACTGGCCAAGGCAGACCTGGAGATGCCCAAGGAGGGGTTCTCGGGGTAGCCGGGGGCGTTCCAAGGGGGGGCTCGTCCCATACGGACGGGGCCAGGCGAGGCACGCGCCACAACACCTCGCCCACCCACAGCCCAACCGACCCGGGCCGGACGTTCGCCCAAGGCCGAACGCGGCAGCCTCACACCCACGCCCCCCTAAGCCCCAACCGGCTCTGGGGCCCACGCTTGCAGGGTCGAGCCGGGCAGCCTGTCGACGTGCGCCCTTGGTCTGACCGGTCCTGGGCCCCATGCTTGTCGAAGGTTGAGCCTGGCGGTCTCAGGCCCACGTGCACCCACGGTCCGACCGGCCCCAGGCTCACGCTTGTCCAAGGTCGAACCTGGCAGTTTCAGGCCCACGCCCACCCAAGGCTCAACCGGGCCTTGGATCGGCTGGTACGGCCCAGTTCTGAAGCAGCGGACCCGGTTCCCGAAGCCCGGCCCTGAGGCGGCCAGTTCGCCACGCAAAGCCCGCCCCGATCCTTGCTGGCCGGCACCGCCCAAAAGCCCAGCTTGGTCCTCGCAGGTCGGCACAACCCAAATCCCGGTAGCGGCTGACCGCCTGAACCTGAGCGGGCACCACGCGCGTGCACCTGCACTCACAGCCTCTCGACGCATGACCTGGCTCGTTCCTGCCTGCCCGAGCCCGCCGCCGCCAGATTTGGCCCACCTCACGCGGTCTCCCATCACCGCACTACGACTTATCCACAACCCGGCGGTAGCCCATCCCCTCCATCCCCAGAACCACGTTCGGCCGCCTCTCCACCGCCCCTCATCCGCGAAAGTCGGTGCCCGGACCGCACCGACGAACAACCGGAGATGGCACATGGCCGCAAACAGCACCACCAGCAACGCGACCCCCCAAAGCCCCGCCAGAGACAAAACCACCAAGAACGAGACCGCCACAAGCAACGTCAGAACGCCCAACAACCCCAAGGGCCCCAACGGACGGCCCACCGCCGGGAAACCCAGCGCCGACAAGCCGCTCCAGCTCGGCAAACAAGGCGAACAAGTGGCAGTGACCTACTTGGAAGCCGCAGGCCTGAAAATCATCGACCGCAACTGGCGCTGCCGCCACGGCGAAATCGACATCATCGCCGAAGAGGGCCCCACGTTGGTGGTGGTCGAGGTCAAAACCCGCTCAGGCAGATCCCACGGCACAGCCCTGGAGTCGGTGAGCCGAGCCAAGCTGGCCAAACTTCGATTGCTGGCCGCCAGATGGCTGGCCACGCAGCCCCGCACGTTCAGCACCGTGAGAGTAGACGTGATCGCCCTGGAGCGCTTCGCCGGAGACTTCGCCATGAGCCACGTACGGGGGGCGATCTAGATGACCGTGGCCCGCACCCGCAGCGTGGCACTCTTGGGCGTCGCAGGCAGAACCGTCGAGGTGGAGGCCGACGTAGGCAACGGCCTGGCGGGCATCCACCTCATCGGCCTCCCCGACACCGCGCTCAGCGAGGCCCGCGACCGAGTCAGATCCGCGGTGGTCAACAGCAACTATCCATGGCCGGACGCCCGCATCATCGTCAGCCTCTTCCCGGCCAGCCTCCCCAAGCGCGGGTCCCAGTTCGATCTGGCCATAGCCGTAGCCATCATGGGCGCGGCCGGGGTGGTCCCCGCCGAACGCATCGCGCAGCTATTCTTCCTCGGCGAACTAGGACTGGACGGCCGTATCCGCCCCGTACGCGGCATCCTCCCGTCCATCCTCGGCGCGGCCAAACACAGCGACGTCACGGTCGTGGTCCCCGCCGCCAACTCAGCAGAAGCCAGCCTGGTGCCGGACGTCAAAGTGGTGCCGGTGGGCCATCTGCGCCAGCTCGTGGAGTGGCTGCGCAAGGGAGACGAGCCACCGGAGCCCGAGATCGAGGAGGCCGTCGAACCCGCCAAGATCTCCACCGACCCCGCAGTGGACCTGGCGGACGTCGTCGGCCAGCCCGCAGCCCGCCGCGCCTTGGAGGTGTGCGCCGCCGGCGGCCACAACCTCTGGATGCTCGGTCCACCGGGCACCGGCAAGACCATGCTCGCGGAGCGCCTCCCCACCCTCCTCCCCGAGCTGGAGCTCGACCACGCCCTGGAGGTCACGGCCATCCACTCGGTCGCGGGCGTCCTGCCCCCGAACGCGCCGATGATGCGCAGACCCCCGTTCGTCAGCCCACACCACACGGCGACGTCCGCCGCGATCATCGGCGGCGGCAGTACGATCGTGCGCCCAGGAGCGGTCTCCCTCGCCCACCGAGGGGTCCTCTTCATGGACGAGGCCCCAGAATTCCCCCGCCATGTCCTGGACGCCCTCAGACAGCCACTGGAATCAGGCCGCGTAACGGTGTCCAGATCAGCCGGCTCGGTCACCTTCCCGGCCAGATTCATGCTGATCCTGGCCGCCAACCCCTGCCCCTGCGCCCAGGACGAAGACCAAGGCAAAGGCCAAGCCTGCAGATGCACGCCCACCGTACGACGCCGCTACCTGGGCAGACTCTCGGGCCCACTCCTGGACCGCATAGACATGAAGGTCACGGTGGCCCGCTCGTCCAGACGCGAACTCCTGGCTGACCGCCAGTTCGTGGAGACCAGCAAGACGGTGGCCGAACGCGTCCTGGTCGCGCGGGAACGCGCCGCCAAACGCCTAGCGGGCACCCTTTGGCGTACGAACGCAGAAATCCCCTCCTCGGTGCTCCACGCCGACTACCGCCCTTCCGAGACCGCCATGAGACCCATGACGTCCTGCCTGGACTCAGGCACCCTCACCGCCCGCGGCCTGGACCGCGTCGTCCGCGTCGCCTGGACCCTCGCCGACCTGGCCAACAAAGACGCCCCAGACCAGGACGACACCAACGCTGCCCTGAGCTTCTGGCTCGGGGTCAACTCCTAACCCGCGAAAACCCCTCACAAGCCCACAACATCACTCTGAAACCCCGCCCAAAACCCTTAGCCCAAGCCTCAGACCACCCTGCGCCGAACCGTACCCATCCCCACCACCAAGCCCCGCACCCAGCCAACCCTCGTAGCTAGCTTCCGCACTCTGCCCACCCCTCCCCAAGCCCCACACTCCGCCCACTCAGCCGACATCCAAGCCCTCAGCAACCCCATAGGCCACATCAAGGAGCCCTTTCATGCACTCCCCTTCCTTGCAGGACGCCCCTGCCTCAGTCTCCGTCTCCACCCCCGTCGCCGCGGAGCGATCCCTACCCGCGTTGGTTCCAACACCCCGCCAGCCTCCACAAGCGGCGGTGGCACCACCCCCACGCCCCGAACCCTCAGCACCCCATCCACCCCTGGAAACCGAGGCCCTCGCGGAAGCCACCATGCCCACCCCGTCTCCGGAAACGTCAGCGACCTTCCCCCTCCCAGAAGGGACTGTCGAGACCGACACACCCTCACAACTCTCCGCGCTCGCCACACCTCCATCGAGCACATCGACCACCACGTTCTCAACAGGCACGCCGCCGACTGCCCCGCATCCCACGACCACACCGACCACCCCGCCTCCAGGCCCCGCTGCGACCAGCACCACAACCACCAAACCTTTGCTGCCTTCAGAGGCCACCATCAGCAGCAACGGCAACGCCCGGGAGTACGAGGCCAGGGCCGCTCTCATGCGGGCTGCCGACGTCGGCGACCCCATCATGGGCCGCCTGGTTTTGCAATACGGCCCTTCGCAAGCAGTGGAGGCGATCCGCGCCCGCACTCTCCCTCCGGAGTTCACAGCCAAGGAAGCCCAGCAGGAGCGCCCACCGGACCTGACCGCCCGCTTGAACGTCTGGTACGCCCGTCTGGCTTCTTCCAACCCCACCGCCGACCTCGAAGAAGGAGAGAAGGCAGGAGCCAGGCTGGTCATCCCGGGCAGCCCCGAGTGGCCCACCCAACTGGACCAGCTCGGCGCGAGCCGCCCCCTTGGACTCTGGCTCCACGGCAAGGCGGATCTCCGCTTCTCCTGCCTCAAATCCGCGGCCGTGGTCGGGGCACGCTCCGCGACGCCTTACGGAACGCATATCGCGGCCGAGTTCGGCGTCGGCCTCGGCGAGGCAGGATGGACCGTCGTGTCAGGCGGCGCGTACGGCGTGGACGGAGCGGTCCACCGCGGCACCCTGGCCTCCGGTTCGCCGACGGTGGTGGTGTTGGCGTGCGGCGTGAACGTCTGTTACCCGAGCTCCCACGAAGCCCTGTTCGCCGCCGTCAAAGACCAGGGAGTGGTGATCAGCGAATGCCCGCCGGGCGTGCACCCCACCCGGGCCCGCTTCCTCATCAGGAACCGCCTGATAGCCGCCCTCTCACGAGGCACCCTGGTGGTGGAGGCGGCCCTTCGCAGCGGAGCCCTCAACACGGCCGCCCACGCCCTGACCCTCAACAGGTACCTGGGAGCAGTCCCGGGCCCGATAACGTCCGCCCAGTCAGCCGGCTGCCACAAACTCCTCCGTGAACGCAAGGCTGTGTGCATCACCTCACCTGAGGAGATGATCGACCTCGTCGGCGTCATAGGCGACGACCTGGCCACGCAGACCCGCCCTCCGGCAGTCCCCAGAGACAGCCTCAACGAGGCGACCAGGAAGGTCCTGGATGCGATTCCGACGCGTGGCGGCGCGGGCCCAGCCTCGATCGCGGTCGCCGCAGGGGTTGGCCTGGACACTGCTCTGAGCGCCTTGGGCGGCCTGGCAGCCGCAGGCTACATAGAACGAACCACCCGAGGCTGGCGCCTCCGCAAGCAGCCCTCCAGCTACCTCAAGGCCCCAGAGTCCGACGCCCTCGAACCCCCACCTATCCCCGAACCCGACCCCACCGACGTTCCCCCACCGCCAGAGGACTTCCCACCCACCCAATCCGCGTATCAACCCTCGGAGGCGCCATGGCCCGGCTGACAGCATGCATGGGCCGGAAATGGTGACGGCCACCGCTTGACCCTCGGAGGTCCAGCCGAGACCGAAGGTCGGCAACGCGATGGCCGCAGACACAGTGTGACGTGCGTGCGACAACTCGTGAAGTGGAAAGAGCGCCGGTGACTCCCACTTTCACACACCCCATGCCGAAGCCCAGAGGGCCGTCGGAGGGATCACTCAAAGGCCGTCAGATGCCTCTCGTCTGAGAGCCGTCCCATGGGGCACGATCCCTCTCGCTCCCGCGGAGCATAGCCCCACGACGACGCACGAACCCACCACTGCTCGGCACGACCCCCAGCACTCACCCCATCCACTCACCGCTGCTCGGCAGTCGAATAGTGGTGAGCCCCCGGCCTGCTGCTGGGCCGAGGGCTCAACTCGGTGCTAGTTCCAGCCCTCCTCCGGCCATTTGTTCATTTTCAGTCCTAGCTCGATCACCGCGCACTGCAGCGCGGTGAGCTTTTCGAGTATCTCGGCTCGAGCAAACCTGAAGTGCTCGTCCGTGTAGCGCCAGAATCCTGCTAGTTCGTCGCAGAAGGCTGCGATGTCCTGGCATATCTCAGTTCGGGCACCCAAAACTGCATCTTCCATACGAACGAAGTCGTTCGATGCCGTTTTGGCCTGACTTCCGGAACGCTGGCGGGCTTCGAGCTCCTCAATCCGGAGCTTAAGCTCGATGATCTCTGCCTCTACGTCCACGCATCCCTACCCTTACGGCAGTCGTGAGGGACCCCGTCGCCGATGACGGGATCCGGTTTCCGTGGTGGCATGCTTACAAACATTGGACCGTCATCGCGACCGTCATTCGGATCTGGATGGAGTTTTCTCTACCTGGAGGGGATGTCGATTCACTGGAGAAGGAAATTTCCTTGCGGGCATAACATGAACGAAGCGGATCATCCGCACGCATACCCATGCATATGTCTCCTCGGCTGAATGGACGCCAGAGTCGTCGATGCGGACGTCAGTGAGGCGTGTAGCGGCGAGGCGCGAGAGTGGACAATCCATGGGGTTGCGGGAAACGGAGCGCATCCGTCCTTTCTGTTAAAATTGGCTGGTTTGGTGATCGTTGTTCGGGCGGGGTTGTGACGCCCTGGCTCAGCAGCTTGCGCGCGGTAATTGGCGCATGGCGCGGGGATTGTCTCGGTACTTGGTGATTGGGATGGCGTTGCGGACGGCGCTGGTGTCGATCAGGATCGTGACCGCGGTTGGATTGCAGGTCACGATGTCCGGTGTCGACCCGTTGTATGAGGTTTCCTGCGGTTCCGCCGGCGGTGTTCGCGTTGGTGAACTTGTCGTTTCGGTGTTTCGGGCGGGGCGCAGGGTGGTTACCCGGTCGGTGTCGAGGGAGCCTTGGGTCAAGCTGGCTCGGGGGGTGGCCACCCAGGCTCGTTGTTGGGCCGGCTCGGCGTAGACGGTGGTTGACGGATCGTCGACCAACCGGAAGAGGGACAGGTGCACCACGGCGTCGGCCGTGCAGCTCGTGGTCGCTCAGCAGCAGGCCCAGGCAGATTGAGATCGTTCTCTTTGTGTCAGTACCCCACGGAGAGGCTGTGGCCGACGGTGGCGGGATCGGCCAGAGCGGCGAGGATGGCGTCGGCGAGGTCAGCGCGGGCGATGGTCATGCCGCCCCGCACATTGCGGTCGATCGCGGTGCGGTACGGACGGCGCTTGCCGTTCGTCAGCCGCGGCGGCCGCATGATCGTCCAGTCCAGACCACTGGCGCGGACGATCTCATCGGTACGGGCGAAGTCGGCGAAGTTCTTCCGAAGGAAGCGCCCCAGCAGCGGCTTGAACAGTACGCGGCTGGCGAATCCGTCGCCTTCGTCCACGACGTGGCCGCTGGCGGTGACGACGATGAGGCGGCGGGTGCCGGTAGAGCGCATCGCGGTGATGATCGCGCGAGCGCCGTCAGCGCATACTGACCCGCCCGCTCCTGGCCGCAGTCCCAGGGCCGAGATGACGGCGTCGCAGCCGGTCACGCTGGGGGTGATCGCGGTGGCGTCCATGATGTCGGCGGTGACCGGCTCGAGGTGCGGGTGGTTCGCCTGGGAGAGCCGGGCCGGGTCACGGACGACTGCCGTGACGTGGTGACCTGCGGCTAGGGCCTGGTCAACGAGGCGCTGTCCGGTGCCGCCGGTCGCGCCGAAGACGGTGAGCTTCATCTAGACTCCCCGAGGTTAGTAAACGCTCGCTAACTTCTGTGAGGTTAGTGAGCGTTTACTAACCACGTCAAGCGCGCAACGACTGGGAAGAAGGGCGACGATGGGCACCAGAGATGTGATCCTCGACGCGGCCGCACGCGTCATGGCCGAGCGCGGGCTGGCCAATGTGACCACACGCCAGATCGCGCAGGCTGCCGGATTCACTGAAGCGGCCCTGTACAAGCATTTCACCAACAAGGCCGACCTGCTCTTGGCAGTGATTCGGGAACGGTCACCCGGCTTCGCGCAGTTAACGCAGGCATTGGGCGACAAAGCAGGCACGGGAACCCTCGAAGGCCACCTCACCGCCGTTGCCAAGGCCGCGATCGCCTTCTACCGCGAGGGTTTCCCCATGCTCGCCTCGGTGTTCGCCGACCCGAACACCCTGGCCGCGCACAAGAGCGAACTGCGGGACCGGGGTGCCGGCCCACACCAGGTCAACGAGGTGGTTGCCGCCTACCTGCGTGCCGAACAGGACCTTGGCCGACTGCGCCCGGGAGCCGACATCGAGGCCGTCGCCGGCCTGCTGCTCGGTGCCTGCTTCCAGTACGCCTTCCTGGGCCACATGTCTCCGCCCGGCCGACGGGGTGACGACGAGGCGGCCGCGTCCTTCGCCCGCACCCTTCTGGAATCGCTCACCGATTAACTAGGAAGATCGTCTCATGGCGGCGGGCGTTCAACGGGGCCAGGATGAGACGTGGTAGTGGGGCAGCGTAGGCGTATGAACGGGGCGTGATTGCTGGGGCAGGGTAGGAGACCGACCATCCCAAGGGCGGATTGAGGTTCAGAGATGAGGCGGGAGTCGGGCGTGGAGAGGGGCACGGGGATGGAGCGGGGCTCGGCGGCAGATCAGGGTTCGGGGATGGAGCAGGGTTTGGCGGCAGGCCAGGGTTCGGGGATGGAGCAGGGTTTGGCGGCGGATCGGGGTTTGGTGGTGGGGCGCGAAGCGGCGGGTGGGCGCGAGGTTGGTGTTGAGGGGGAGGGGGTTGGTGTTGTGGGAGGCGGTGGGGGTGTGGGTAGGGAAGAGGTTTTGGGGGAGTTTAGGCGGTATTTGCGGTTTGAGCGTGATCTTTCTGTGCATACGGTGCGGGCCTACATGGCTGATGTGGAGGGATTGCTTGATTTTCTGAACGGGCGGATTGAGAGGCTTGACATTGGGGGGCTTCGCGCTTGGTTGGCCGATCAGCATGCGGCCGGAAAAGCTCGGGCTACTTTGGCTCGTCGGACTGCTTGTGCTCGTACCTTCACTGCTTACTGCCATCGGCGTGGGTGGTTGCCGGTGGATCCGGGGTTGTTGCTGGGGAGCGCCAAGGCTGCTCGTCCGTTGCCGGCCGTGCTTGATCAAGAGCAGGCGGAGGCGGTTCTTGAGGCGCCCCCGACCGTGGAGCCGAAGGAGGTCCGTGATCAGGCGATGCTTGAGCTGCTTTACGCCACTGGTGTGCGGGTGAGTGAGCTGTGTGCGCTCGATGTTGATGATGTGGATCGGGAACGGCACGTCATCAAGGTGTTGGGTAAAGGCCGTAAGGAGCGGTCTGTTCCCTTTGGGGTGCCCGCTCTTCGTGCCTTGGATCGGTGGTGCATCCATGGGCGGCCGTTGTGGGTGAGGGAGAAGTCGGGGGCGGCGCTCTTTCTCGGGGTGCGTGGCGGGCGGATCGATGCGGGGACTGTTCGGCGTGTTGTGCATACGCGGTTGGCGCAGGTGGAAGGGGTGCCGGACATGGGGCCGCACGGGTTGCGGCATTCGGCGGCGACTCATCTGCTTGAGGGTGGGGCGGATTTGCGCAGTGTTCAGGAACTGCTGGGGCACGCCTCTCTGAACACCACGCAGATCTACACGCATGTTTCGATTGAGCGGTTGCGGGCCGCGTATCGGCAGGCGCATCCGAGGGCTTGATGGGGTGGTGGGGCTGGGGCGGTCGTAGGTGACGGGCCCAAGGCGGTGGGTGTTTTGGGTGGTTCTCGGTTATTTAGGGGGTGGTCGGGAGTCTGGTGGCGGGCGGCGTCTGCGGGGTGGGCGTCTATGGCGGTGATGTTTGCGGTGCTGGCCTATTGGTCGTCGGCCTTGGTGACCGATCTTTCGGGTGCGTCGTCTTCGGCGCGGTGTGATGAGCAGGGTGATCAGTGTGATCAGCGTGGCTGCTCCCAGGAGGGTGCCGAGGGCGATGGCGGGGGCGGTGATTGTTGAGGCTGAGCGGGTCAGCAATTGAGTGTTTTTCAGGGGTTGGTATGCGGGGGTTTGTAGTGATGTTGGTGATTGCTTATGCGGCTCATCGTTCTCATAAGGCTCAAAGGGCTCATGTGATGAAGGGGCTGGTAGTGGGGTGATTTTCCCTTGGTTGTGAGGGGGCGTTGAAGGGGTGTCGGTGTCGGTGGTGATGACGGGCTTGCTGGGTGCGATGTCTCCGGGGTACTGGGGGCGTGGGATGGCTGGTGGGGGTGCTTGGTTCGTTGTCGGGTTGCTGTGTGGGGATGCGGGGGCTTGTTGTGGAGTGGGAAGGGGCCAGAACGGGAGGAGGCGGATGGGGGCTCGGCCAAGGAGGAGGAGCGGGTCGAGGTAGAGGGTGTCGCGGCGTAGGCCCCAGTGCAGGCACGACTCTGGGCAGTGGCTGATCGTGGGTTCGATGACGCCGAGTTCGGCTCCGAGGGTTACTGGTTGGCCTCGTCGCACTGAGGGGCTGACTGGCTGGTAGGTCGTGCGCAGACCGTCTCCGTGGTCGATCGTGATCACGCCTTTTCCGGCTACGGGGCCGGCGAAGCGGACTGTGCCTGGGCCTGGTGCGAGGACAGCGGTGGATGCGGGGGCGGCCAGGTCTATGCCGCGGTGGCCCGCCAGCCAAGGCTCGGGGGGCGGGGTGAAACGGCGGAGGATGCGGGGGTGTCCGTCCAGCGGCCAGCGCCAGGCTTTGGGGGAAGAAGAGGCTCTTGCTGGGGGAAGGAAGGGCCAGAGCGTCATCATGACTGTGCTGATGAGGGCTGCCGATATGGCTTTTCTGGGGGTTCTGGTTTTGCGGGGGATCACGGTTCGGTGGTGATGGCTACTCCTGCTGGGGTGGGGGTGGGTGGTCATGGCGGGAGTTTGGTGGAGAGGGTCGTTGCGGCGAGGAGGCGAACGTCGTTCTGGGGATCGGGTGGAGCTCTGCGGATGGGGTGTGGATAAGTGGCGGAGGTTTGTGGACCTGGTCAGCTCTGGCGCTTTTGGGTGATCAAGAGGGTGTCTCCGGAGATGGAGAGTGGATGTGTTGGTGGTGCTGCTTGTCGTGGTGAGGATGTGGGTGGTCGCGGGGGCGTAGGGGAGAGGTCCAGATCCAGATGGAGCTGAGGGCCATGCCCGCTGCGCAGATGAGGATGGTTGGGCGCAGGCCGAGATACTCGGCCAGGAGGCCTCCGGTCATGCCGCCCAGGGCCAGGACGCCCTGTATGGCGAAGGTCATGGTGGCGTTCACTCGGCCGCGGAGCTCTGGGGTGGATTCGCGAAGGGTGATCGCGCCCATGCAGGTGGCGAAGGCCACGACTATGGCGCCGGCGATCGCTCCCGTCAGGGCCAGGAGTGAGAGTTTCCACCACAGCGGGCCTGTCAGGAGGCCCACGGTGAGGATTTCGACGGGGAAGAGGAGAACCGCGGCGCGCAGGACGCGGTTCTCGCCGTAACGTTTGGCCAGGCGGGCCGTGGCCCAGGCACCCAGGAGGCCTCCGACGCCTCCTATCGCGATAAGGACGCCGATCAGGCCCTTGGGGATGTTGAGCGTGTTCAGCATGTAGAGCATGTAGACGGCTGTGTACGCCATGGCGAAGAAGTTGATCGTCACGCCTGCGCCCAGTAGGGCCCGGAGCACCGGGTTGGTGACGCTGGTTCGCAGGCCCTCGACGATGTCACGCCACATGCCTCGGGAATGTGTTGGTTCGTTCCGCTCTGGGGTGCGGATCGTGCGGAGCAACAAGGCTGAGGTCAGGAACGACAACGCCTCCGCCAGTACGGCCAGTGGGGCCGTGAGGAACTGCACCAGTAAACCTGCCAGGCCGGGGCCGCCCACCGAGGCCACCGAGTAGGAGGCGTGGAAACCGGCCATCGCCTCGGTTCGCTGGGCGGGAGAGACGACCGCCGCCACATGGGGGAAGTTCGCGGCTCTGAAAAGCACCCCGGCTGTGCCGATCACCAGGGCGACGACTATCAGCCAGGTGATGTTCAGGACGCCGAGCAGCCAGGCCACGGGGACTGCGGCGGCGGCTGCGCAGGACACGAGTTCGCAGGCGATCATCAGAGGGCGGTGACGGGTGAGACGGTCGGCAATGGCGCCCGATTGGAGGCCGAACAGGAGAGCGGGCAATGAAGCGGCCGCGGTCAGCAGGCCCATTTGGGAGGGGGAGGCGGTGAGGGTGGTGACCGCGGTCAGCGGGATGGCCAGCTTTGAGACCTCGGAACCGGTGACCGAGATGGTCCGGGCTGACCAGAGCAGGCGGTAGTCCCGCTGTTTGCGGAGGGGGGCCAGGGCTGGAAGTGGGGGCGGTATCGGGGTTGGGGTGCGCGAGGGCCTTGATGTTGGTGAGGCTGAGGTTGCTTTCGTTGCCGCAGTTGGTGGTGTTGCTGTTGTTTTCGGGGTTGATGGGATTGCTGAGATCGGGGGCAGTGGCGAAGGCAGTGGTGAAGGTCCTGATGGGAGTGGATGGGAAGGGGCGGCCTGGGACTGTTCGGGGTGAGTGGGCTTGAGGCGGGGTGGTTCGGACGCTGCGTGTTCAGGGTGGGGTGATTCGGGCTGGGCGCGGCCGGGATGGGGAGGTTTGGCCTGGGTGAGGTTGGGGTGCTTGAGATCGGGTTGGGCGGAGTTGGTGGGGTTGGTTTGGGGATGGTCCAAGGGCGGGGTGGTTTCGGAGTGGTTGGGGGAGGGAGAGGTGTTGGCGTTGTTGTGAAGGGAACGCTTCATAAGTATGAAGGTAATCCTTCACAGTTGTGAAGGCAATGCTTCACGTCTTGGTGGGCGGGTACCTTTGGCTCATGACGCGGGACAGGCAAGCCCTCAGCGATCCCAAGGCGATGCGGGCGTTGGCCCACCCCGCGCGGTTGATGATCCTGAACAGGCTCGGTGCCGAAGGAGCCGCAACTGCTACCGAGGTGGCGGAGATCGCGGGGATCACGCCCAGTGCGGCGAGTTATCACCTGCGGATGCTGGCCAAGTACGGGTTCGTGGAGGACGCGCCTCCCCGGGGCGATGGCAGGGAGCGGGTATGGAAGGCCGTGGACGCGCCGCTCAGCGTTGGGGTTCTGCCCGATGATCAGCCGGAGGTTCGGGACGCCAAGGTTCTGTTGATGGACGTCCTCGCCCGGGAGGCCGACGAGGAGGCGCGGCGGGCTCTGTCGAATGTCGGTCAGGAGCCTGAGGAATGGCGGGACGCGGCTCGTTTCAGCCGTTACCGGATCCGGGTCGACGCTCAGGAGCTGGCGCGGCTGAATGCGGAGATCGAGAAGCTGATCGAGCCCTATTTCGCCCGAGATCGGAGTCAGGAGGTCGCGCCGGAAGGGGCCAGGGTCGCCGAGGCGCAGATCAAGCTCTTTCCGGTGGCGAAGAGGGTGGTTCCCGGGTTGCCGACCGAGGATCATGACGCAGGGTGATCGGGTTTGGGCGGTGGGGTGGCTTGGTGGTCGGTAGGCGTGGTCCCACCAATGTGGCGCCCCAATACGCCTCAACGCGCCCCAATGCGACCCAAGTTGTCCCAATGCGTCTTACGCGGCCCAACGCCTGTGTGACCCCATGCGCCTTGCGTGACTCGAAGGGCTGTACGCGACCTGATGCGCCTTGCGTGGCTCCAAGGTTTCAGCCCGGCCCAATGCGCCTCGCGCGGCCTAATGCGGTGGGAGCCGCACCAATGCGCTCCAAGGGGCCGGACGTGGTTCGGCTCAAGCGTTCGAGCGCGAGAGGTCTACGGTGTCTGGACGCAATATGGCTCAAGGACCGAAGGCCGTGCGGCCCGAGGCGTCCCAAGGGGCCGGACGTGGTTCGGCTCAAGAGGTCGAACACGACAGGTCTACGGCGCCTGGACGTGATTATGGCTCCAAGGGTCGAGGGCCGTGCGGTCCGAGGCGTCACACGTCCCAGAACGAACGAGGACGGTCCGAAAGTTGGCCTGGTGAGCTTGGGGTGGCTGTGGGGGGCGTGGACGGGCTCTTCGGGCGGAGGTTGTCCGAGGGGGCGTTCTTTGGAAGCCCTTGGGAGTGGGTGATCGTTCGGTGGGGTGGTGACGAGCAGGGCGAGATGTCCGATTGACCACACGCGGTCAGCCTGGGGCGGTGCG
The DNA here is from genome assembly GCF_042650645.1 of Nonomuraea purpurea. Taxonomy (NCBI): domain Bacteria; kingdom Bacillati; phylum Actinomycetota; class Actinomycetes; order Streptosporangiales; family Streptosporangiaceae; genus Nonomuraea; species Nonomuraea purpurea. The sequence continues at coordinate 51,587 of NZ_JBHSBI010000025.1, read as the reverse complement.
GGAGGTAGACTTTTCGGTGGCCTGTGACCACAGGCCGACTTCGCATGCCCCATTGCGGACCGCTCCTTCGGTCCGGGCCGAGCGTCCGGCTGGAGAGGTTTCGGGGCATCAGGGCGGTAGACCACGCGCTGCCGCGGCACAACCGAGAATCGCGCCCATCCGCAGGGCGCCAGACCTGGAGGACCATCACATGGCCCCCGTCGTCACCATGCGACAGCTGCTCGAGAGCGGCGTTCACTTCGGTCACCAGACCCGGCGCTGGAACCCGAAGATGAAGCGCTTCATCTTCACCGAGCGCAACGGCATCTACATCATCGACTTGCAGAAGTCGCTCTCGTACATCGACCGCGCCTACGACTTCGTCAAGGAGACCGTCGCCCACGGCGGCACGATCCTGTTCATCGGCACCAAGAAGCAGGCTCAGGAGGCCATCTCCGAGCAGGCCGCTCGGGTCGGCATGCCCTACGTCAACCAGCGCTGGCTGGGCGGCATGCTCACCAACTTCTCCACCGTGCACAAGAGGCTTCAGCGTCTGAAGGAGCTCGAGGAGCTCGACTTCGACAACGTCGCCGGCTCGGGGCTCACCAAGAAGGAGCTCCTCATGCGCCGCCGCGAGAAGGACAAGCTTGAGCGTACGCTCGGCGGTATCCGCGACATGGGCCGCGTGCCGAGCGCGGTGTGGGTCGTCGACACCAAGAAGGAGCACATCGCGATCAGCGAGGCCAAGAAGCTTGGCATCCCGGTCGTCGCGATCCTCGACACCAACTGCGACCCCGACGAGGTCGACTACCCGATCCCGGGCAACGACGACGCCATCCGCGCCGTCGGCCTGCTGACCAGGGTTGTCGCCGACGGTGTCGCCGCTGGTCTGATGGCCCGCTCCGGCGCCGCGCGTGGCGACGAGAAGCCGACCTCCGCCGAGCCGCTGGCCGAGTGGGAGCGCGAGCTGATCGAGCAGGGCACGGGTGAGCGTCCCGCCGAAGAGGCGAAGGCCGCTCCTGAGGCTACTGCTGAGGTCGCTCCCGAGGCCGGTGCCAAGGAGGCTGCGCCGGCAGCTCCCGAGGCCGCCGCTCCCGAGGCCGCCGCTCCCGAGGCCGCAGCTCCCGAGACCGCTCCCGAGGCCGCCGCCGAGGGCGAGACCGGGCAGCAGGCCTGACCGAGCAGTAGCCGTGACGGGCGCAGTTCCGGCTGAGGGCCAAGCCTGACCGGACCGTAGTCCTGGCCGAGGGTGAGACTGGCCGCGCCGCAGCCCTGACCAAGTGGCAGGTCCGATTGGGCAGTAAGACTGATCGGACGGCCGCTCTGGTTGGGCGGCGGCTCTGGTCGGGCAGGAAGCCTGGTCGGGCGCGGCGGCTCTGGTCGGGCGGGAAGCCTGGTCGGGTTGGTAAGGCTCGTCGGGCGGCAGGTCGGGCCGGGTGGTAACAGGCCTGCGGCCCGATCCGGGCAGTCCAGCACGACTGGTCAGGTGAACGGCCGTCAGGTCGGTCCCTGATCAGGTAACGGCACGGTAATGGCAGGTGTCGGCCGACTTTCCGGTTGGCCGCCCTGCTTGCTGAGGGCTTGGAGCCGAAGGCATGGTGGACTGGCAAGCCGCCGACTGGCCGGGCGCCTCGGGAGAGGGTCTCTCTCGATCGAGGCGGGCGGCAGGTCGCCCCGAGCCTCCCGGTAGGCCGGGCACGCCAGATGTTCCGGGCGCTTGAAGCTCCAGAGCGTTCTGAGCGTGCAGGATGTCCGGAGCGCGCGAAGTGATTCGGGCGTGCAGGATGTCCCGGAGCGCGGAGTGTTTCGGGCGTGCTGAGCGTTCGGAATGCGAAGGCTGTTTCGGGCGTGCTGGGCGTCCGGGGTGCTCCGATTCTGGGAACGGGCAGGCGGCTGTACGTTCCGAGGGAAGACGTTCCGACCGAGGTACGCGGCCGAGTCCTTCACGGGGCGGCGGCCCGGAAGAAGGCGTTCGCGATGAAGCGGACGTTCCGGGCAGCTCGCCGGGGAGGGCAGGCCGGGGTCGGGGCGGTAAGCCGGGCAGGGCTGGGCAGTATGCCTAGCGACGCAGCCCAGCCGATACGAGCGAAGCAAGCCGACCTGGCCAGGCCCCGGGCAAGACCAGGCACGCGCCTGCCGTACGAGAACCAAAGGGTGAGCGCGAAGCCCACCCCGATCCACGACGACGACGAAATCCCACAAGGAAAAAGAGCATGGCTTCCGTGAACATGGCCGACGTCAAGCGGCTTCGCGAGATCACCGCCGCCGGCATGATGGACTGCAAGAAGGCGCTCGAGGAGTCCGGGGGCGACTTCGATCGCGCCATCGAGCTGCTGCGCCTCAAGGGCGCCAAGGACGTGGGCAAGCGCGAGACCCGTACCGCGTCCAACGGTCTGGTGGCGCTCAAGCAGGACGGCGACTCCTCTGCCGCGCTGCTCGAGCTCAACTGCGAGACCGACTTCGTGGCCAAGGGCGAGCGCTTCCAGGAGCTGGCCGGCCAGGTTGTCGCGCACGTCCTGGACACCAAGCCCGCCGATGTGGCGACGCTGCTGGAGTCCTCGTTCGACGGCAAGACCGTCAAGGAGCACCTCGACGTGGCCAACGCCGCGCTCGGCGAGAAGATCGAGATCCGCCGCTTCGCGGTGATCGAGGGTGGCTACATCGGCGCCTACATGCACAAGACCGACCCGGCGCTGCCGCCGGCCGTGGGCGTGCTGGTCCAGTTGGACAAGCCGAACGCCGAGGTCGTCAAGGACATCGCCCAGCACGCCGCGGCGATGGCCCCGCAGTTCCTCAAGCCCGACTCCGTGCCCGCCGAGGTCGTCGAGAAGGAGCGCAAGCTCTTCGAGGAGATGACCCGCGAGGAGGGCAAGCCCGAGGGCGCCATCGGCAAGATCGTCGACGGTCGCGTCAACGGCTGGTACAAGGACTTCACGCTCCTCCAGCAGGCGTTCGTCAAGGACAACAAGAAGAGTGTGGGCAAGTACGCCGAGGAGAACGGCGTCGAGGTCCTGGGCTTTGTCCGTTTCAAGGTCGGCCAGGCATAGGCTTAGGCAAGCTGCCAGTTCAACGATCCGCCGAATGAAGGAGGCCGCCGCCGTGCAGGACCACCGGGAGACAGCCCATGAATCCACACGGACGGCGGCTTCCCCACCTCCAAGCCCACTGAGGTGGAAGCGGGTGATGCTGAAGCTGTCGGGCGAGGCGTTCGCCGGGAGCGAGCCGCTGGGCATCGACCCGACAGTCGTCGATCATCTGGCCGACTCGATCGCCGAGGCGGTCAAGGAGGGCGTGCAGGTCTCGGTCGTGGTCGGCGGCGGCAACATGTTCCGCGGGTCCACCCTGTCTCAGGGGGGCATGGACCGGGCCAGGGCCGACTACATGGGCATGCTCGGCACCGTCATCAACTGCCTGGCCCTGCAGGACTTCCTGGAGCGGCGGGGCGTGGAGACGCGCGTGCAGACCGCCATCACCATGCAGCAGGTGGCAGAGCCGTTCCTGCCGCGCCGCGCGATCAGGCACCTCGAGAAGGGGCGTGTGGTCATCTTCGGGGCGGGGCTCGGTTCGCCGTTCTTCTCCACCGACACCGCGGCCTCGCAGCGTGCGCTGGAGATCGGTGCCGAGGCGCTGCTCAAGGGCACGCAGGTGGACGGCATCTACGACTCCGATCCACGTAAAAATCCGGATGCGGTCAGGTTTGACCACCTTGACTACGGCGAGGTGCTGCTCCGCGACCTCGCGGTCATGGACGCCACCGCTATCAGCCTGTGCAAGGACAACGACCTGCCGATCGTGGTCTTCGACCTCATGGGCGAGGGCAACATCCTGCGAGCGGTACGCGGTGAGAAAATCGGCACGCTGGTGAGTCCCGCAGGCAAATGAGCGAGCGAGCCCGACACCGCCAGCTAGAAGACGACAGGGAGCCGCTGTGATCGACGAAACCCTCCTCGAAGCCGAGGAAAAGATGGACAAGGCCGTCGTGGTCGCGAAGGAGGACTTCGCGAGCATCCGCACCGGCCGGGTCACCCCCGCGATGTTCAACAAGATCAGCGCTGAGTACTACGGCACGCCGACGCCGATCCAGCAGTTGGCGTCCTTCCATGTGCCCGAGGCGCGCATGGTGCTGATCCAGCCCTACGACAAGAGTTCCATGGGCGCGATCGAGAAGGCCATCCGCGACTCCGACCTCGGCGTCAACCCGACGGACGACGGCCAGGTGATCCGCGTGACGTTCCCCGAGCTGTCGGAGGAGCGCCGCAAGGAGTACATCAAGGTCGCCAGGAACAAGGGCGAGCACGCCAAGGTGTCCATCCGCAACATCCGCCGCTCCGCCAAGGAGATCCTCGACAAGATGATCAAGGACGGCGACGCGGGCGAGGACGAGGTCAGGCGGGCCGAGAAAGAGCTCGACGACTTGACGCAGAAGCACGTCGCCAAGATCGATGAGCTGCTCAAGCACAAGGAAGCCGAGCTGCTCGAAGTCTGAGCGGCGCGCCGCAGGGCGGGCCGCGTTCAGCGGGCCGCCACAGGGTTGCACCTACGGCCCTCGCCGGGCAGGCGGGGGCCGTGGCTCTTGGAGAAGTCTGTGGATGAACGTACGGCTGGCACCAGCTCCGGCGGCGGCAGCCGTAGCGGAAGGAACCTGCCGGCCGCGATAGCCGTCGGCCTGGGGCTGGCCACGCTGGTGCTCGGCTCCCTCTACTCGCCGATCAAGGAGCTGTTCCTCCTGGTCATGGTGGGGGCCGTGGCCGTGGGCGTGCTGGAGCTGATCAAGGCTTTCGCCGTCCGCGGCATCAGGGTGCCGGCCGTGCCCGTGGTGGCCGGCCTGGTGGCGATGCAGGCGGGGGCGTACTGGGGCGGGCCGCTGTGGTTGCTGGCCACGTTCGCGATATTCGCGGTCGTACTGCTGATCTGGCGGATGTTCAGCGACGGCACGGACGGCTATGTGCGCGACGTCTCGGCGTCGGTGCTCACGCTGTTCTATCCCGCGATGCTGACCTCGTTCGCGGCGCTGCTGCTCAAGGCGCACGACGGCGAGCACCGGGTGGTGATCTTCATCGCGGTGACCGTGGCGAGCGACATCGGCGGGTACATCGCGGGCGTGCTGTTCGGCAGGCACCAGATGACGGCGATCAGCCCGAAGAAGACCTGGGAGGGGTTCACCGGGTCGGTCGTCGCGTGCACGGCCGTCGGGGGCTGGCTGGTCGTGTGGCTGCTCGGCGGGCAGATCTGGCAGGGGGCGCTGATCGGCGCGCTCGGCGCGCTGCTGGCGACCGTGGGCGACCTGGTCGAGTCGATGATCAAGCGGGATCTCGGCATCAAGGACCTGGGCACGATCCTGCCCGGCCATGGCGGCCTGATGGACCGGCTCGATTCGCTGGTCATGACGCTGGTGCCGGCCTGGCTGCTGATGACCCTCTTCTTCCCCTAGTGGTCCATCGCCTGTGTGGTGACCGGGGTCAGCCAGAGCCAGCGGACGATCTCGCCCCCAAACGCGAATCCTGACATGTCGGGCATGTGTGGGGCGTCGGCCTGCATCAGCACCCCTGAGTACTGCGGGCCCAGCGGGAACGTCGAAGGCTCGTGATACCACCTGGCCGTGTGGCCGTGGCCGAGCCATGTCACCGAGTGCCACGGATACTGCGACAACCACACGAGCAGCAGGGCCGCGTCCCTCGGGTCGTCGCGGGTGGCCACGGCCAGTTCGATCCGCGCGTACGCGCCCGGCTTGTCGATCCACTGCTCCACCGTGGGCATGCGCTGGCAGCTCATCCCGACCGTGGACAGGACGGTGAAGGCGCGCTCGCCGTGCGGCGGGCGTTCGGTGATGCCGACGGTCGGCAGCCGCTCCCCGCTGGCGTCCCAGTAGCGGCCCGCGGGACCCAGCACCCCGTCTAAATGGCCCATCACGAACTGCTGGAACGACGCCCACGACCCCTCGCCGTGCCGCCAGCGCCAGTAGGACCTGGCGTTGGAGAGGCGGGGCCGCAGCCCGTCGAGCGCCTCGGAGAGCGCCCAGGCGAACGGTGACTCGCCCACCGCGTCACGCGCGTAGCCGGGCATGCCCCTGCTCATGTCGGCCCAGCCGGGGATGACCGCCAGCAGGTCGTCGTCCTCGTACAGGGCGACCCCGTCGCCCTCCTCGAACCACAGCGGGCTGAGCTGGCCGAGCGGTCGCCGGCCGTCGGGGTGGAGCGTGTTCGCCCTCGGCATGAGCGGAGGCAGGCCGGAGTTGATCCTGGTCAGGTCCACCACGGCCGGGGCGGGGCGGTGGTTGGCCAGCCAGACCGCGCCGTGCACCGTGCCGTCCGGCGAGCACAGGTAAGCTACCGAGGAGTCCTCGTCCCGCTCGACCACGAGCGTCCGGCTGCCGTAGGGGTTGCCGGCGGCGAGAACGACCTCGGCGCCACTCTCGCCGGACGCCGACCGAAGAATCGCCATACGATTCGACTGTAGATCGGGGGGTGACCATGACGCGAGCAGGAATGCCACCTCCGATCCGAACGTTCACTACCCTGATCGACGACCCCTCACGCAAAGGCAAGGATCGTGTCCCAGCCCCCAGGTCAGCTCACCTTCGTCGCGCCGCGCCGGGCCAAGCCCGCCCGGCACCTGGCCGACCTGTCGATGGCCGACCGGCGGGCCGCGGTGACCGAGTTGGGCGAGAAGGCGTTCCGCGCCGACCAGCTCTCACGCCACTACTTCGAGCGCCTCACGACGGACGTCGGCGCGATGACCGACCTGCCCTCGGCCGCCCGCGAGAAGCTGGCCACGCTCCTGCCCGACCTGCTCACGCCGGTCAGGGAGATGACGACCGACGGCGGCACCACGCGTAAGACGCTGTGGCGTCTGTTTGATGGGGCGCTGGTCGAGTCGGTGCTCATGCGCTATCCCGACCGGGTCACGATGTGTGTGTCCTCGCAGGCCGGGTGCGGCATGAACTGCCCGTTCTGCGCCACCGGACAGGCCGGGCTGACCCGCAACATGTCCACGGCCGAGATCGTGGAGCAGGTCGTGGCCGGGGCCCGCGCCCTGGCGGCCGGCGAGGTGCCCGGCGGGCCCGGCCGGGTGAGCAACGTCGTGTTCATGGGCATGGGCGAGCCCCTGGCCAACTACAAGCAGGTGATCGGGGCGGTGCGCCGGCTGGTGGAGCCCGCGCCCGATGGGCTCGGCATCTCCGCGCGCGGCGTCACGGTCTCCACCGTGGGGCTGGTGCCCGCGATCGGCAAGCTGGCCGACGAGGGGTTGCCGGTCACGCTGGCGCTGTCGCTGCACGCGCCCGACGACGAGCTGCGTGACACGCTGGTGCCGATCAACACGCGGTGGAAGGTCGCCGAGGTGCTGGACGCCGCCTGGGCGTACGCGGCCAAGACCAAGCGGCGGGTCTCGATCGAGTACGCCCTGATCAAGGACATCAACGACCACGAATGGCGAGCCGACCTGCTGGGCAAGCTCGTCAAGAACAAACTGGTGCACGTCAACCTGATCCCCCTCAACCCGACTCCCGGGTCGAAGTGGACGGCCTCACGGCCCGAGGACGAGCGGGCGTTCGTGCGCCGTCTGCAGTTCCACGGGGTGCCGGTCACGGTGCGTGACACGCGCGGACGCGAGATCGACGGCGCCTGCGGCCAGCTCGCCGCCGCCGAGTAGCGGCCGTCACATCCGCCTCCGCAGCCACACGTACGCGCCCAGGCCGATCGCGCACCACGCCAGGGACACCGACGCGAGGTAGGGGAACTGGTCGAGGAGGTGGCCGGAGTTCGCCGCCTTCATCCAGCCGATCAGCGGGAAGGTGAGCCAGGACAGCGCCGAGGCGCTGATCAGCAGCATCATCAGGAATCCCAGCAGCAACACCATGATGGACAATGCGGGGGAGTTCAGGATCGCGCGGCTGGTGAGGGCGCCGAGCGCGGTGCCCGTCAGGGTGGCCAGGCCGTACAGGAAGAGGGCGGCGGCCAGCACGCCCGGCGACGGGAACGCGGAGACGCCCAGCAGCAGGGCCCAGACCAGGCCGAGGCCCGCCAGCGCCGCGCAGGTCGCGAACGCCGCCGCCAGGCCCGCGGCGACCTCCCTGCCCCGGCCGCCCACCTGGATGGCCGACATCTCGCGCTGCCGGTCGGGCTCGGTGTCGAGCAGGCTCCGCGCGGCCCAGGCCAGGACGGGGATGATCAGGATGGCGCCGTCGGTGAGCACGCTCGCCTCCGCGCCCTTCGGCGCCCTGCTGCCGTGGACGACCGCGATCATGACCAGGGCGAGGAGGAGGGCCTGGTAGACGCGGTGCGAACGGATGTAGGCGGCCAGGCGGAAGGCAGCCAGGGCGATCATCCGGTCTCCTCGATCTGACGGGCCTGGTAGCCCTCTTCGCGCATCCTGGTGAGAAAGTGGGCGAGGTCGGCCGTGGGGAGGGTCACGGCCACGGTCGCCGTCGGCGGGGCGTCGGTGGTGAGGGGTGTGGTGCCCTCCTTGAGGTGGCCGTCGAGCAGCGACCAGTGACGCAGGCCGGGCAGGCCGCGCATGCCGCCCTGGTGATCGCTGACGATGACGATGCCGCCCCGGCCCGCGATCTCCGTGGCGATCTCCGGCAGGGTCTCGCGGGTGTCGGCGTCGAGGCCGGCGAACGGCTCGTCCAGGATCAGCAGCCCCGGCGCGGCCATCAGCGCCTGCGTCAGGCCGACCTTGTGGGCGCTGCCCTTCGACAGCTCGCCCAGGGGGACGGTGAGCAGGTGCCCCATGTTGAGGCGTTCCACCCAGGGCTCCCAGCGGGCGCCGCCGCGTACGCGGGACATGTGGCTCAGGTAGGCCGTGACCGTGAACGGCTGGTCGGTGGGGAAGCGGTCGGGGGCGAAGCCGACGACCTCGGGCCGGCCGGTGATCGTGCCGGACGTCGGGTGGGAGAGCCCCGACAGGAGCCGGAGCAGGGTCGACTTGCCGGCTCCGTTCACGCCTGTCAGCTCGATCACCTCGCCGGGCGCGAGCTGAGCCTCGGCACCCTGGATGACAAAAGGGTCACGCCTTCGATACCGGAAGAAAACCTTGGTCAGCCGCATGGTGCAGTAACGGTATATGTCAGTGCGCATGGGCGTGATAAAGAACCTCACAATGGAGGTACCCCCAGCAGCTTCTCACGAGGAGTGTGAGCTTGAACCGCTTTCCGCGCGTCATGGGTATGCGTTCAGGCTATGACCCCGTCGAAGTCGACGCCCTGATCGGGCGGATCGAGTCGACGCTGGGCAGAGGCACGCACACCCTTGAGCCCGTGACCGCCGACGAGGTCAGGACCGCCACGTTCCACGCCAAACGTGGCGGCTACCAGGAGACCGCCGTCGACTTCGCCCTGGAGGCGTTCGTGGTGGCGCTGGAGACCCAGGCCAGACGTCCCGTCCGCCTGGCCATGACCGAGCCCACCGGCGAGATGTTGCGCCAGGAGTGGTTCGAGACCCAGGCGGCCCGCGTCGAACGGGTGGCCTTCCGCGCCGGCCGCATGGGCACCGGCTACAACGAGGACGAGATCGACGCCTTCCTCGACCGGATCGTGGCCACCTTGCGCGGCACGACGGACTACCCGGTGACGGCGCGGGAGGTGCGGGAGGCCAGGTTCTCGACCGTGCTGTTCAGGTCCGGTTACCTGATCGCCGACGTCGACTCCTTCCTGTCGGGCATCGCGGACGTCCTGGAGCAGCGCGTCTGAACACCGGAGGCGGCGTCACAGGTTCTGGACGGCCGTGAGGAGGCCGTGCAGGTCCGGCAGGACGCGCTGGATGATCGTCGGGTCCGGCGCCTGCTCGCCCTGCCGGTTGATCCACACGCGACGGATGCCCAGCCGGTGCGCGGGCACCATGTCGTGGAAGTAGCTCTGCGCCGCGTGCACCCAGGCGGCCGGTTCGTACGAGCGTTTGAACAGCTCGAAGTGCGCGTTGGCCGGCTTGTACGCCCGCGCGTCCTCGGCCGTCACGACCGCGTCGAACCGTACGGGCAGCCGCCGCAGCGTCTCGGCGATGAGGTCGCGGTCGCAGTTGGTGAGCAGCGCCAGGTTCCACCCGGCGGCGCGCAGCGTGGACAGCTCGGCCTCGACCTCGGGGAACACCGGCCAGTACGGGATCGTCGCGGCCAGCACCGAGGCGTCGTCCGCCTGGAGCTCCACTTTCTCCTCGGCGCAGGCCCTGCGCAGGGACTCGGCCATCACGTGGCGGTAGCGCAGCTCCGGCGTTTCGGCCTGTACGTCGGGTTCGTGCCGGTTGTACGCCTCCAGCAGGCGCGGTCCCTGCCCGGGGGCGATCAGGTCGGCGCTGGTCAGGATGCCGTGGCGCCAGTCGACAAGCGTTCCGAAACAGTCGAACGTTACCCATCTCATAAGTCACATCATGAAGGTCATGACGCTGTCTGTACGTCCCATCGAGCCGGTTGATCTGCCGGCCGTGGCACGCGTGCTCACGATGGCCCTCTCCGCCGAGGGCGACGGGATCCCGATCAGGCACGAACCGGAGCTCACCCTCTGACAGGAGGGGGAGTGAGCGACGCCCGCCGCAGGTTCACCAGCAGCGACGCGGCGGGGGCGGCCAGGAACGCGCCGGCCACGCCCGCGACCAGGCTGCCCACGGCGATCGCCACGATGATGACCGCCCCCGGCAGGTCCAGGGCCTTGCCGTAGATCTGCGGCGCCAGCACGTGCCCCTCGATCTGGTGCACCGCCACGGTCACCGCCACCACGATCAGCGCCACCAGCCAGCCCTTGGCCACGAACGCCACCATCGCGGCCAGCAGCCCGGCCAGGAAGGCCCCCACCATCGGCAGGAACGCCCCCACGAACGTCAGCACCGCCAGCGGCAGCGCGATCGGCACCCCGAGGATCCACAGCGTCATCCCGATGAAGAACGCGTCGACCAGGCCCACGATCGCGACCCCGCGGATGTAGCGGCCGATCACCCAGAAGGCGAGGGTGCCCGCCCCGGCCAGCCGGGCCCTGGCGGCGACCGGGGCCAGGCTCACCAGCCAGCGGAAGAGCCGGTCGCCGCCGTGCACGAAGTACACCGACAGGATGACCGCCAGCACGGCCCCGACGACGATCTCGCCCACGGTCCTGACCCCGGCCAGCGCCCCGTTGGCGATCTGCCGGCCCTGGGAGGACAGGTACTCCTTGGCCCGCGTTATGAACTGCTGGTTGCTGAGCCCGAGCCGGACCGCCAGGTCGTGCAGGCCGCCGAGCGCCTTGCCGACGCTGGAGCGCAACTGGGTCACGCCATCGGCGGTGGGCGGCACCAGCAGCGCGACCAGAGCCGCCGCCAGCAGGATCCCGCAGACGAAGACGATCGCGGTGGACAGCGCCCGGTTGAGCCCGCGTGACCTGAGCCAGCGCGCCGGCGGCAGCAGCAACGCGGTCAGGAACAGGCCGATGACGATCGACAGGGCCACCGTACGCACATGGTAGAGACAGAACCCGGCCACCGCGATGACCGCGACCCAACCGAGCAGCCGCCACGGCCTCATCCCCTGCCCCCTATCGTGCCTGGTCAGAGGCGTTCCCTCAGGCGAACAGGGGCAATCCTGCTCAGCGGGGCGGAGCCAGGTGCAGGCGCTGGGACCGCTTGTTCGCCTCGTAGGTCTCCCGCGCCGCGTACGTGGCGCTCGTCGTCCCCACCTGCGCCACGGGCACGTCCCACCAGGCCTCGGAGGAGGGCGCGTCGTCGGCCATGGGGTCGGTGCGCACGTAGACGACCGTGGTCTCGGTGGCCGAACGCGCGGCGTCGAGCGCCTTGCGCAGGTCGGAGACCGACTCGGGGCGCAGCACCGTGGCGCCCAGGCTGGCCGCGTTGGCGGCCAGGTCCACCGGCAGCGGCCCGCCGTCACGACGGCGGTAGGAGGTGCCGAGCCGTTCGGCGCCCACACTCTCCGACAGGCGGCCGATGGAGGCGAAGCCGGAGTTGTCCACCAGGACGACGATCAGCTTGACGTTCTCGGAGATCGCCGTGACGAGTTCCTGCGCCATCATCAGGTACGACCCATCGCCCACCATGACGAACACCTCGCGCTCAGGAACCGCCATCTTGACCCCCAGGCCGCCGGCGATCTCGTAGCCCATGCAGGAGTAGCCGTACTCGACGTGGTAGCTGCCCGGGCCGCTCGGCCGCCAGAGTTTGTGCAGGTCGCCGGGCATCGAACCGGCCGCGCACACGACCACGCCGTCGTCGCCCGCCGCCGCGTTGACCGCGCCGATCACAGCCGACTGGGGCAGCGGCGAGCCCTCCAGCCCGTAGGCGCGCTCGACGGCCTCGTCCCACGTCCGGGTCAGCTCGGCGGCCCGCGCGCGGTAGGCGTCGGGCGTGCCGCGTCCCCCGGCGAACGCCTCGGCCAGATCGGCCAGCCCCTCGCGGGCGTCGGCCACCAGGTGCAGGCCCGACAGCTTGGCCGCGTCGAAGGAGGCGATGTTGATGTTCATGAAGCGCGCGTCGGGGGCGAAGATCGTGCGGGAGGCGGTGGTGAAGTCGCTGTAGCGGGTGCCGACGCCGATGATCAGGTCGGCCTCGCGGGCCAGCGCGTTGGCCGCGGTGGTGCCGGTGGCGCCGATCGCGCCCACGGCGAGCGGGTGCCCGTACGGGAGCGCGCCCTTGCCCGCCTGCGTCTCGGCGACGGGGATGCCGAACATCTCGGCGAAGAGCCTGAGCTGGTCGGTGGCCTCGCTGTAGATCGTCCCGCCGCCGGCCACGATCAGCGGGCGCGCGGACTCCCCGAGGAGCTCGGCCGCCCTGGTCAGCGCCGCCCGTTCCGGGCGCGGCCTGGGGATGTGCCACACACGGCGGGCGAACAGCTCATCAGGCCAGTCGTACGCCTCCGCCTGCACGTCCTGCGGCAGCGACAGCGTCACCGCGCCCGTCTCGGCCGGGTCGGTGAGCACCCGCATGGCGGCCAGCAGGGCGGAGGGGAGCTGCTCGGGGCGGTTGAGCCGGTCCCAGTAGCGGGAGACCGGCTTGAAGCAGTCGTTGACCGAGATGTCGTAGGAGCGGGCGTCCTCCAGCTCCTGCAGCACCGGGCCGGCCACGCGGGTGGAGAAGATGTCGCCGGGGAGCAGCAGCACGGGCAGCCGGTTGATCGTCGCGCCCGCCGCGCCGGTGATCATGTTGGTGGCGCCGGGGCCGATGGAGGTGGTGCAGGCCAGGGTCGCCAGGCGGTTGCTGGCGCGGGCGTACGCGGCGGCCGTGTGGACCATCGCCTGCTCGTTGCGGCTCAGGTGGTAGGGCAGGTCCTCGGAGGAGGTGGCCAGCGCCTGCCCGAGCCCGGCGACGTTGCCGTGGCCGAAGATGCCCACGCAGCCGCCGAAGAATCTGCGCTGCACGCCGTCGCGCTCGCTCCACTGCTCGGCGAGGAAACGAACGACGGCCTGCGCGACGGTCAACCGGATCATGACGTCCTCCTGAACGGCACTCTGGGGTCGGTCGGCTGGGCGTCCCAGGAGGAGCGGATCCAGGCGTGGCGCGGGTCGTCGCAGAACGCCATCGAACGCTGCTCGGCCGGGCCCGCCAGGACGTTCAGGTAGTACAGGTCGTAGCCGGGGGCGGCCATGGAGGGGCCGTGGTAGCCGTAGGGCACCAGGACGACGTCGCCGGAGGAGACCTCGGCGAGGGTGTCGATGTGGCCGCGTTCCGAGGAGTAGACGCGCTGGTAGCCGATGCCCTGGTCGGCGACCTCGAAGTAGTAGATCTCCTCCAGCACCGCCTCGCCCGGATGGTCCGTGTCGTGTTTGTGCGGCGGGTAGGACGACCAGTTGCCGGCAGGGGTGAGCACCTCCACGGCCATGAGCTTGTGGCAGTCGAAGATGTCGGGGGCGCAGAAGTTGTTGACCTGGCGGGTGGCCTGGCCCGCGCCGCGGATCTCCACCGGGACCTCGGCGGCGGCGACATACCTCGGGGGCAGCGCTCGGGTGGCGCGGGCGGAGGGGAGGGCGATGCGGCCGGCGCCCTCCAGGGTCACCCGCGAAGAAATCGGGATATAGGCGAAATCGGAGGGGCCGTCGAACACCGACGCACGGCCGGTCAGCACGAACGTGCCGGCCTCGCCTCCCCGGCCGGGCGCGACGGTGACCGTGCACGAGCCGGCCAGCGGCAGGACCAGCAGCTCCTCCTGGCCGCTGTCGAAGGTCACCGGGGCGTCCGTCAGGTCCGCGACGCGCAGCCCCGAATAGTCCCAGCCCGCCAGGGACGGGGTGACCTCGACCGCCCACGGTCCGCTGGCGGCCTTGCCGTAGGGAAGGTACGTCATGAGCCCTCCTTCGTCGGCCTCATGGTCATGCGCGGGCCTTTCGCACCAGTGCCGCGGCGCCGTCCACCGCGGTCGTCACGTCGTCGTCCGGGGGGTAGAGCAGGGCGCGCCCGACGACGAGACCCCGCACGCCCGGCAGGCTCAGCGCGCGGCTCCAGTCGGCGTAGGCGGCGTCGATGTCGGGAGGGTCGCCGCCGAGGAGGAGGGCGGGCAGCGTGGTGGCCGCCATCACCCGCTCCATCTCCGCCACGGCGGGGATCTTGAGCCAGGTGTAGGCCGAGGTGACACCGAGCGCCTGGGCGACGCTGATCGAGCGGATCACGGCCTCGGGCGACAGGTCGTTGCGCAGGACGCCCGACTCCGTGCGCCGCGCCCAGAACGGCTCCACCATGGCCACCAGGCGCCTGCGGGCCAGGTCGGTGACCGCGCGGGCGCACGACTCCAGCGTCACCACCGTGGCGTGGTCGCCGGGGTCGATGCGGCAGAGCATCTTGCCGCCGTCGAAGCGCATCGCGTCGATCGAGTCGGCGTCGAAGCCGGTGAAACGGTCGTCCAGTTCGAACACCGAGCCCTGCAGTCCGCCCCTGTTCATGGAGCCGAAGGCCAGCTTGCCTTCCAGCGCGCCCAGCAGGAGCAGGTCCTCAAGGACGTCAGGGGAGGCCAGGATGCCGTCGACGCCCGGCCGGGACAGCGCGACCTGGAGACGGTCGAGCAGGTCGGCGCGGCTGGCCATGGCCATGGGCCGATCGCGTACGGCCAGCGAGGCCCGGGCCGGATGGTCGGCGGCGATGATCAGCAGTCGTTCGCCTTCGGCGGGCAGCCCCCGGCGGCGCCTCCTGGCCGCGGCCTCGGCGATCTCCTCGGGCCGGGTGGCGCGGATGTAGGTGAGCCGCTCGTAGCCGGCGGGTTTGGGCAGGGTGATGTCGCTCAAGAGCGCACCTCGTTCAGCAACTCCTCCACCTCGGCGGTCGTCGGCATGGCGTCGGCGCAGGCCAGGCGGGCGGCCACGAACGCGCCCGCCGCGTTGGCGAAGCGGATCGTGCGCTCCAGCGGCCAGCCGCGCAGCAGCCCGAGGCAGATGCCGCCGCCGAAAGCGTCGCCCGCCCCGATCCCGTTGATCACCTTCACCTCCACAGGCTCCACCAAAGCGCTCTCCTCAGAGGTACGCGCGAAAACCCCTTCTGGGCCCATTTTCACGATCGCGACGCGGACGCCGAGGTCGAGCAGTGCCTGCGCGGCGGCCTCCGGGTCGCGTACGCCGAGCGCGTTGTCCATCTCGTCCAGGTTGCCGACCGCCACGTTCGCCAGGGGGAGCATGCTCCGCGCCGCCTGTCTGGCCGCCTCCTGTGACTTCCACAGCGTGGGCCGCCAGTCGAGGTCGAACACCGTCCAGCCGGACGTGCGCGCCGACAGGGCGGCGGCGTGCGCGGCGGCGCTCGGCTCCTGGCTCAGCCCGGTCAGCGAGAACCAGAACAGGCCGGTGGCCGCGATGGCGTCGAGGTCGAGGTGGTCGGGGGAGACCTGCAGGTCGGGCGGGTGCTCGCCGCGGTAGAAGTAGATCGGGAAGTGGTCGGGCGGGAAGATCTCGCAGAACGTCACGGGGGTCGGCGCGTCCTCGACGGTGCTCACGTACGCGTCGTCCACGCCGAACCCGCGGATCGCCCGCCGTACGTACTCGCCGAAGGGGTCGGCGCCCACGGCCGTGATCACGGCGGGGCGCAGCCCGTGGCGCGCCGCGGCGACGGCGACGTTGGTGGGGCTGCCGCCGAGGAACTTCCCGAAGGTCTCGACGTCGGCCAGGCCGACGCCGGTCTGCAGCGGATAGACGTCGACGCCGGAGCGGCCGAACGTGATCAGATCGTACAAAGCACCTCCAAAGGGAGCTTACCGGGCGCACTATGGCATATTGTCATGACATACGGATGTCCACTATGTTGCCGAATGTGCCAGCCTCGAAACTCGGGCCGCGCTGCGGCCGACGACGAGCAGTACAAGACCACGCTCTCCCCCGTCCGCACGTCAGGCAAGGGCGCGGACGACATCGACAGCCCCGTCCGAGGTGACAGGCTGGAGGTGGCAGGGTGCAGGAGACGGAAGGTGGCCATCGTGGACAACCACGGGAAGCTCGTCTGATGGGCGTCCGGCGCTGGCACTGGAGCCTGGACGACCGGCTGGAACAGATCCTGCGGGAGGTGCCCTTCGAGGTGCCCCCGGGGGCCGAGGCCGTGACCGTGCGGCTGTCCTACGACCGGTCGCAGGGGGTGATCGACCTCGGGTGCGGCGCGCCTGACGGCTTCCGCGGCTGGTCGGGGGGCGCGCGGGACACCTACACGATCACCCGCGACTGGGCCACCCCCGGCTACCTGCCGGGCGCGCCGGTGGCCGGGACGTGGCACGTGTGGCTGCGGCTGCACCGGATCCCGCCCCAGGGGCTGGACTTCGAGCTGGAGATCGTCGCCGACCGGGCCGCGCCGACCGAGCCGGCCGCCGAAGAGCCGCTGCGGGGCGAGCGCCCGCCACGCCGGGACATTCCAGACACAGACGGACTGCGGTGGTTCGCGGGGGACTTCCACGCCCACACCGTGCACAGCGACGGCAGCCTGACCATCGACGGGCTGGCCGAGCTCGCCGCCGCGCGCGGGCTGGACTTCCTGGCCGTCACCGACCACAACACCATCAGTCACCATCCCTGGCTGGAGAAGATCGACCGGGGGATCACGCTGATCCCCGGCCAGGAGGTCACCACCGACCGGGGCCACGCGAACGTGTTCGGCGACGTCGGCTGGGTGGACTTCCGCGAGCCGGCCGACTCCTGGACCGAACACGCCGAACGCGCCGGTGGGCTGATCTCCGTCAACCATCCGCTCGGCGGCGACTGCGCCTGGCTGCTGCCGATCAGCCGCCGGCCCCGGATCGCCGAGGTCTGGAGCTCCGGCTGGTGGGACCGCCGCTGGGGCGCCCCGCTGGCCTGGGCGGACGCCTGGCGCGACGACGTGATCGCGATCGGCGGCAGCGACTTCCACCGCCACGGCTCCGACGGCCTGCCCGGCGCGCCCACGACCTGGGTGCTGGCCGAGGACGTCTCGACCGTGCTGGACGGCCTGCGGGCCGGACGCACCGCGGTCTCCGCGGGCCCCGACGCGCCGCTGCTGCTCAGGCTGGGCGACGAACTGCTCGCGCTGGACGCCGACGGATTGGTCCTGGTACGCCCAGGCGGCGCGCGCCAGGTGGTCCGCGGCGACCGGGCGCTGCTGACGGCCGGAGAGGGACGACACCGTCTGGAGACCTACGAGAACGAGGTGATGGCCCTGTGCGAGTGAGCGGAACCACGAGGAAGATCGCCAACGCGCCCGTGAGCTTCGGGGTGTTCGAGCTGAGCGACGCGCCCCCGCCGCTGGACGCCGACGAGATGGTCCGCGCGCTGGCGCAGGCCGGCTACGAGGGCATCGACTCCGGGCCGATCGGCTACCTGGGCACCGGCTCCGAGCTGACCGACCGGCTGGGAGGCAACGGGCTGTTGCTGGCCGGCGGCTGGGTGGACCTGCGTTACGGCGACGCCGGGGCCTACCGGGAAGGGTTGCCCGCGCTGGAGGCGGCGCTGGAGGTGTTCGCCGCCGCGCCGCCCGCGCCGGAGGGGTTCGGGCCTCGGCCCACGCTGGCCTGCTCGGGCTCGCCGGAGCGCTTCGCCCGCCCGGGAGGGAGCGTCCCCGGGCTGGCGGCCTCCGACTGGCCCGCCTACGCGGCTCGCGTCCAGGAGGCCGCCGACCGGTGCCGCGAGCGCGGCTTCGAGCCGGCCTTCCATCACCATCTCGGCACCTACGTCGAGATGCCCGAGGACGTGGAGCGGCTGCTGGAGCTGACCGACGTGCGGCTCTGCCTCGACACCGGCCACCTGCTGCTGGCCGGTGGAGACCCGGTGACGGCGCTGCGCGCGTGGGCGGAGCGGGTCGAGCACGTGCACGTCAAGGACGGCGACACGAAGATCCTCGCCGACGCCCTCGCGGACGGGGCCGACCTGCGTGAGCTCATGGGGCGCGGCGGGTTCGCGGCGCTGGGCGAGGGAGAGCTGGACCTGCCGGGCGTGGTGCGGACGCTCCACGAGATCGGCTACACCGGCTGGGTCGTCATCGAGCAGGACACCCTGCCGGGGCGGCGCGCTGTCGCCCGGAACATCGCCGACCAGACCGCCAACCGCCGCAAGCTGGAGGAACTGGGACTTTGAAGATCGCGCTGGTGGGATGCGGGGCCGTGACGCAGGCGGTGTACGTGCCGCTGCTGTCGCGGCGCCGCGACCTGTTCGAGGTGAGCGCCGTCTGTGACCTGTCGCGGACGCTGGCCGACGCGGTGGGCGAGCGGCTGGGGGCCGCCGGGCGCTACACGGCGGTGGCGGACATGCTGGCCGAGGGCGGTTTCGAGGCCGTGCTCGTGCTGGCCTCCGGCTCGCACGGCGAGACCGTGCGCCGGGCCCTGGCGGCCGGCTACGCCGTGCTGTGCGAGAAGCCGCTCGCCCTGACCAGGGCAGAGGTGGCGGCGCTGCCCGAAGGCCGGTTGATGGTCGGCTACATGAAGCAGTACGATCCCGCGGTGCGCCGAGCGGAGGAACTGCTGGCCTCGCTGGGTGGCGCCGAGATCATCAGATCGGTCGAGGTGACCGTGCTGCACCCGAGCGGGGAGTCACAGCTCGCGTTCGCGAACCTGGCCCAGGCTCAGGACGTCGACGCGGGGCTGCTGAGCTCGTTGCGGGCCGAGGAGAGCGGGCTCGTGTCGCGGGCGTTGGGGGAGTCGGCGCCGGAGGCGGTGCGGAATGTGTACATGGTGTCGCTCGGCTCGATATGCCACGATTTGTCGCTCTTGAGGCGCTTTACCGGCTCTCCGGCGGAAATTTCGTACGTTGAGGCATGGGGTCCCGCGCCCGGCTCCATCGAGATCACCGGCCCGCTCCCGGCCGCCGGCCGCTTCGCGATCCGCTGGCACTACCTGGCCGACTATCCCGCCTACCGTGAGACCGTGGCCATCCACCACGACAAGGGCACGCTGGAACTGGTCTTCCCCTCGCCCTACCTGATGAACGCCCCCACGACGCTCACCATGGTCGCCGGCGCCGAGAGCCGCACCGAATGGCGGGACGTCACCGAGGCATTCGACGTACAACTGGCCGCCTTTCATGCTTACGTGTGCGAGGGCGAAGCGCCGCTCACCGACGCGGGCGGCGCCCTTGAGGACATCGTGACGGCCCAGCGGATCGCCGCCCGCTACGCCGTCCAGCATGATCTGCCAATCGGAGGGGAGGCCGCCGCGTGAGCGCGGAGATCGTCGTCGTGCCGCACACGCACTGGGACCGGGAGTGGTACGAGCCGTTCCAGCGGTTCAGGCTGCGCCTGGTGGCGCTGCTCGATGAGGTGCTGGAGGCGATGGAGCGCGAGCCCGGCTACCACTTCACCCTGGACGGGCAGCTCGCCTGCGTGGACGACTACCTGGAGGTGCGACCCGAGAACCGCGGGCGCGTCGCGGCGCTCGTCGAGTCCGGGCGGCTGGCGGTGGGGCCGTGGCAGATCCTCCTGGACGAGTTCCTGTGCTCGGGCGAGAACATCGTCAGGAACCTCGAACTGGGCATGAGCCGGGCGGAGCAGCTCGGCGGGGCGATGCCCGTGGGGTATCTGCCGGACATGTTCGGCCACACGGCGCAGATGCCGCAGATCCTGCACAAGGCCGGGCTGCGGGACGCGTGCGTCTACCGAGGCGTGCCCTCCTCGGTCATCACGGACGCCTTCGCGTGGGTGGCGCCCGACGGCACGGCGCTGCGGACGCAGTACCTGCCGGTCGGCGGGTACGGCAACGGCGCCCACCTGTTCGCCGAGGGCGGCGACCTGGGCAACCGGGCGGAGGCGTTCGTCCAGACCATGCGCGAGTGGCACGGGCCGGAGGGGCCGCTGCTGGCCATGTACGGCACCGACCATTCCGCTCCTGTGCGCGGGTTGCCCCAGATGGTGGCCGCGATGGGCGCCCGGATGGACACCTTGTCCGGCTATATCGGGCAATATTCGGGCGAGGTCGATGGCCTCCCGCGTGTCGTCGGCGAGCTGCGCTCCCACGCCCGCGCCAACATCCTGCCCGGCGTCATCTCGGTCCGCGCCCACCTCAAGCAGGCCATGGGCCGCGCAGAACGCATGGTCGAGCGCTACGCCGAGCCGCTGGCCACCCTCTGGGGCGCGGAATGGCCTGGACGGTTCCTGGACATGGCCTGGTGGCGGCTCGTGGACGCCGGCGGCCACGACTCGGTGACCGGCTGCGGCGTGGACGAGACCGCCCTGCAGGTCGCCGCCCGCATCGCCGAGGCCGAGCACCTCGGCCAGGCCGTACGCGACATGGTGACCGCCCGCCTGGCCGAGACCGTGCCCTCTGACGCGGTGCTCGTGGTCAACCCGACCCCCGCCCCACGGCGCGCCGTCGTGGTCGTGGACGTGGCGGGAACCAGCCCGCTCGCCGACGCCGACGGGGAGCCGCTGCCCACACAGCCGCTGGAGTACGCGCCCACGCTCCTGCTCGACCAGGAGATGAACGCCGAAACGGCGCTGAGCATGGTCCACGGCACCGAACTCTTCGGCCGGCACATCACGGGCTGGTCGGTCGAGGACGGCGTGCTGACCTTCCGGGTGGCCAGGGAGAGCACGTCCGTGTTCGACGTGGAGGAGTTGCGCGCTGACGTGCGGGACATCCACCACGTCCGCATCCTCGCCGAGACCCGCCGCCTGGTGGCGACCATGGTGGAGGTGCCGCCGCTGGGCCACACGACCGTCCGCCCCAGGCCGCGCGAGGAGTCGTCGTCGCCCCGCACGCCCGGCGGACACGTGGCGGCCTGCTGGCTGCGCTCGGACGTCGCGCCCCTGCCCGTGCGCGGCGACCCGGAGGTGCTGGACAACGGCCTGATCCGGGTGCTGATCGCGGGTGACGGAACGCTGACGCTGATCGGCGAGGACGGGACGAAGATCACGGGCGCGGGCCGCATCGTGGAGGGCGGCGACGTCGGCGACACCTACAACTACGCGCCTCCCGCCTCCGACTGGATCGTGTCCAAGCCGGAGTCCGTCAAGACCGAGCTGATCTACCTGGGGCCGCTGGTGGCGGTGGTGGAGATCAGCCGGACGTACCGCTGGCCCGCCGAAGGCGTCGTCGTCCACGACACGCCGGAGCTGCCCCCTGGCTCACGCTCCCTCAGGACCGAGAGGACCGTCGTCACCACCCGTGTCGAACTGCGCGCGGGGGAACGCTACGTCCGACTGAAGATCGACTTCGACAACCGCTGCACCGACCACCGCGTCCGCCTGCACATCCCGATGGCGGAACCGGCCACGAAGTCGTACGCCGAGGGCCAGTTCGCGGTCGTCAGCCGCGGACGCGACCCGGAAGGCGGCTGCGGCGAGACCCCCATGCCGACCTACCCCGCCTCGTCGTGGGTGGCGGCCGGGCACGTCGCGGCGCTGCTGGAGCACGTCACGGAGTACGAACTGGTGGACGGCGACCTGGCGCTCACGCTGCTGCGCTCCGTCGGCTACCTCTCCCGCAACTGCAACCGCCTGCGGCCGGAGCCCGCCGGCCCCCAGCTCCCGACCCCGGCCGCGCAGGCCCGCGGGCACCACTCGGTGAGCCTGGCCCTGATGCCGTACGGGACGTCGTGGCGCGAGGTCGTGCCCGAGGCCGAAACCTACCGCCACGACCTGCTGCTGGTGCCGGGGCGAGCCCATCCCGCGCTTCCGCTTCCCGCGCCCGGCTGCGGGCTGTCGGTGACCGGGGACGGCGTGGTGATGACCTCGCTGCGGGTGCGCGACGGGTGGCAGGAGCTGCGTGTGGTCGCCATGTCCCCGCACCCCACGGAAGCCCTCATTTCGGGCAACCTCTCCCAGGCCCGGTACGCCGATCTACGCGGGCGTCCGGGCGCGTCATTACAGGTCGTCGACGGTGCGGTGCGGCTGCCGTTGATGGCCTGGGAAATCTCGACCCTCCAAATCCGTCAACTCTGAGTAATGAATCGAACGCATGTAGTAATCTTTCGGCATGCGCAAGGTCACGCCACAACACGAGGGGCTGACCCAGATCACCACGCTGGATCTGGGATATACCCGCCATATGCTGCGGGCGCTGTTCGACCTGCCGATACCGGAAGCAGGTGAGGCGCGACTCGCCTCACCTGACCTCTCCCAGGCAGACCCGGCCGTGTGCCGAGCCGACGGCGCGATCCTCTATGGGAAGGGAAAAGAGAAGTACGGCGTCATCGTCGAGACGCAACGGAGCCCGGACAATGACAAGCGCTACTCCTGGCTGGAGTACATCGCGAATTTCCGGGCTCGGGAGAAGTGCCCGGTCTGCCTGGTCGTCCTCTGCCCCGACCCTTCGGTCGCACGCTGGGCCGAAAAAGCGATCACAACAGGGCATCCCGGGCTGGAACTGATCCCCAAGGTCATCCACCCGGGCAACACCCCCGTCATCACCGACGTCGCACAGATGCTGGGCAACATCGGCCTGGCGGTCCTGTCCACGATCATGAGAGGTAACAGCCCGGAAGGCGACGCCATCTTCGAGGCGATGCTGGCAGCTCTGGACAGCATCGATCGCGAGACTGCTTGGCGCTACGCTCGGTATATCAACGTGTCGCTGACGGGTGACGAACAGAAGAAATGGGAGAACCTC
Organism: Nonomuraea purpurea; assembly: GCF_042650645.1. Lineage (NCBI taxonomy): Bacteria > Bacillati > Actinomycetota > Actinomycetes > Streptosporangiales > Streptosporangiaceae > Nonomuraea > Nonomuraea purpurea. The sequence continues at coordinate 28,673 of NZ_JBHSBI010000025.1, read as the reverse complement.
ATGGCCATGCAGACGTATCCGTATCAGGGAGACTACGCGGAAGGCCTCCTGGCCGAGGGAGAGGCCAAGGGTGAGGCGAAGGGCGAGGCGAAGGGCGAGGCCAAGTCCGTGCTGAAGATCCTTCAGCATCGTGGGGTCGCGGTGTCGGATGAGGTTCGTGAGCGGGTCATGGCCTGTCGGGACATGGCGACGTTGGATCGGTGGCTGGTTCAGGTGCTGTCCGTCTCGTCGGCGGAGGAACTCTTTGACTGAGTCGCCGATCGCAACATGCCATTCGCGAGACGACGTACCGCGAGATCGAGGCGGTGGGCGATGATGCCGACAATGGAAAGCCTCCTGGCCGAGGGCTGGCCCGAGGCTTGGGTCGAGGCCTGGGCCCAGGCCGAGGCCGAGTCCGTGCTGAAGATCCTTCAGTATCGTGGGGTCGCGGTGTCGGATGAGGTTCGTGAGCGGGTCATGGCCTGCCGGGACGAGGCGACGTTGGATCGATGGCTGTTTCGGGCACCGTACGTCTCGTCGGCGGAGGAACTCTTCGACTTGGACGCCGACGGTGAGAGGTCAGAAGAAAGGGCGGCCGAGTCGGCGGGCGGCGTGGATGGCGAGTCAGACCTCCGCAAACGCGGTGCCTGACAAAGCCCTTCTCGGCGGGGTCGGCATGGTTGAAGTCGCCCCCGCCCATAACTACGCGGAGAGCGCCTCGTTCGCCTCCCATTTGGCCTACGACCTCGTCAGCCTGCCGGTCCGGGCCTGAGCGGCACCGAGGCGTCCAGCGCATACCCGACCCGGCAGGGATGCGCCGCCCGTTCGACCCGTTCCGGCTGGCGTTCGCCTGGCAGGCCCCCAGTCGCGCGGTACGGCCCGTACGGCCCTTGTCTCGTTCGCTCGGCCGACACCCCAAGTCGCGTGCTGTAAGGCCCATGCGGGCCCTTACTTCATCCGCGTGGCCGGACCCCCTGAACTGTCGGCGACACCCCTGAGTTATCGGGTGCCCCAGGAGTAGGTCTGCTTGCGTAGCTTCAGGTATACGAAGGACTCCGTGGCGCGTACAGCAGGAATTGCCCGGATTTTGCTGAGAATCTCCAGTAAGTGCCCGTCGCCCTCGCAGACCACTTCGACGATCACGTCGAAGGAGCCCGCCGTGAGCACCACGTAGTCGATCTCGTCGATCGCGGCCAGCTCGTCGGCCACCGTCTCCAGGTCGCCCTCGCAGTTGACCCCGATCATCGCCTGGCGCGGGAAACCCAGCGTGAGCGGGTCGGTGACGGCCACGATCTGCATGACACCTGCTTCCTGCAGTCGCTGGACGCGCTGGCGTACCGCGGCCTCCGAGAGGCCGACCGCCTTGCCGATCGCCGCGTACGGCATGCGCCCGTCGCGCTGGAGTTGCTCGATGATCTGCTTGGACAGATCGTCGAGGACCACCGGACCGGAGTTCGTGCTGCTTCGGCGTACCCGGGGCGGCGTCGTCATAGAGCGGATTCCTCCTACCGGTCCGGCGTTACGGGGGCATTCCCGCTTCGTTGCCGTCCTGCTGCGACATGGTGTCAGTTCTTGGCGCTCTGTCAAGCGAATTCGTAGCAATTTGATATCTTCACCACGAAATCCCTTGTCGAGATGCAGCCGCTCTGTAAGAGTCGCGGCATCTCAGCCACCGCGAGGAGGGCGAATGAACACCCGTCTGCAGAACTTCGTCAACGGCGAGTTCGTGGACTCCAAGGGCGGCCGGTTCTCCGACGTCGTCGATCCGTGTACGGGCGAGTCCTACCTGCAGGCCCCGGTTTCGGGGGTGGAGGATGTCAACGCCGCCTTCGCCGCCGCCGCGGCCGCGTTCGAGTCGTGGGGCAGGACGACTCCGGGCGAGCGGGCCAACCTCCTGCTCAAGGTCGCCGACGCGATCGACGCGCGGGCAGATGAGATCAACGAGGCGGAGTGCCTCAACACCGGTAAGCCCCGGGCCCGCATGGCCGAGGACGAGACCCCGGTCGCGGCCGACCACTTCCGCTTTTTCGCGGGCGCCGCGCGCACGCTGGAGGGCCCCACGGCGGGCGAGTTCCTGGCCGACCACACCAGCGTGATCAGGCACGAGCCGATCGGCGTCGTCGGGCAGGTCACGCCGTGGAACTACCCGGTGATGATGGCGGTCTGGAAGATCGCCCCGGCTCTGGCGGCCGGTAACACGATCGTGCTCAAGCCGTCCGACACCACCCCCGTCGCCACGCTCAAGCTGGCGGAGATCCTCGGTGAGGTGCTGCCCGCGGGTGTCTTCAACGTCGTCACCGGCGACCGGGAGACCGGCGCGCTGGTGGTGAGCCACCCGACGGCCGCCATGGTCGCGATCACCGGCTCGGTCGGCGCGGGCATGTCGGTCGCCAAGAGCGCCGCCGACGATCTCAAGCGGGTTCACCTGGAGCTCGGCGGCAAGGCCCCGGTCGTGGTGTTCGAGGACGTCAAGGACCTGGGCAAGGCCGCCGCCGACATCGCGGTGGCGGGCCTGTACAACGCCGGCCAGGACTGCACCGCCGCCTGCCGGGTGCTCGTGCAGGAGAGCGTGCACGACGAGTTCGTGGCCGCGCTGACCGAGGCCGCGGCCGGCACCGTGACCGGCGACCTCGGCAACGAGGACGCGCTCTACGGCCCGCTCAACAACGAGAACCAGCTCGCCAGGGTCCAGGGCTTCATCGACCGGGTCCCGGCGCACGCCAAGGTCCTCACCGGCGGTCAGCGTGTCGGTGACAAGGGCTACTTCTTCGCCCCGACGGTCGTCGACGGGCTCAGGCAGGACGACGAGATGGTGCAGAACGAGGTCTTCGGCCCCGTGATCACCGTCCAGACGTTCACCGACGAGGCCGACGCCCTGGCCAAGGCCAACGACGTCAGGTACGGCCTGAGCGGCTCGGTCTGGACCTCCGACCACGGCCGTGCCATGCGGATGTCCAACAGGCTCGACTTCGGCGTGGTCTGGGTCAACACGCACATCCCGTTCGTCTCGGAGATGCCGCACGGCGGCTTCAAGCACTCCGGGTACGGCAAGGACCTGTCGGTGTTCGGCCTGCACGACTACACCCGGGTCAAGCACGTCATGCACTACATCGGCGAATAGGACAGAGCCCGGGATGACTGAGCTGCACGCGATCGAGCTTGAGGACGTCGTCAAGGAGTACCTCTCGCACGGTGAGGTCGTCCGGGCTGTCAAGGGTGTGACGCTGGGCATCGCCGAGGGGGAGTTCTTCTCCCTCCTCGGCCCGTCCGGCTGCGGCAAGACCACGACCATGCGGATGGTCGCCGGGTTCGAGCAGCCCTCCAAGGGCGTGGTCAGGCTGCACGGCAAGGACGTCACGAACGTCCCGCCGAACAGGCGCGACGTCAACATGGTCTTCCAGTCCTATGCGCTCTTCCCGCACATGAGCGTCTGGGACAACGTGGCCTTCGGGCTCAAGCAGCGCAGGACCCCGCAGGAGGAGATCAGGCGGCGGGTCGGCGAGATGCTGGAGATCGTCGATCTGACCGGCAGGGAGAAGCGCAGGCCGCGCGAGATGTCCGGCGGCCAGCAGCAGCGGGTGGCCCTGGCCAGGGCCCTGGTCAACCGGCCGAGGGCGCTGCTGCTCGACGAGCCGCTCGGGGCGCTCGACCTCAAGCTGCGCCAGGCCATGCAGGTCGAGCTCAAGCGCATCCAGCGCGAGGTCGGCATCACGTTCGTGTACGTGACGCATGACCAGAACGAGGCGCTGACCATGAGCGACAGGATCGCGGTCATGAACGACGGGCTGGTCGAGCAGCTCGCCGGCCCGCGCGAGATCTACGAGCGGCCCTCCACCGCGTTCGTGGCGGGCTTCATCGGCACCTCGAACCTGCTCGCCGGCGCCGCGACCGGCGGCGAGCTGAAGATCGGCGGCGGCCGGGTGCTGATTCCCGGGCACGACGGCGAGGTGACGGTGACCGTGCGCCCCGAGAAGATCACCATCGGCACCGAGGAGCCGCCGCCGAGCCTGAGCGCGGTGCGCGGGACCGTGGCCGAGGTCGCCTACCTGGGCACCTACAACAGCTACGCGGTGAGCCTCGCGGACGGGGCCGCGACGGGGCAGGGCGCCGGAACGGTCGTCACCGTGTTCCAGCAGAACGCGCTCGACGCCACGGCGACGGCGGAGCGGGGCGACTCCGTGTGGTTGTCGTGGCGGGCGCAGCACTCGTACGTGATTGGAAGTTGAGAGCACCTCATGAACCCCCCTCCCCTCCATCTGCCTCGTCGCGAGGCGTTCAGGATCGCCGGCTTCTCCGCGGCCGGGCTGGCGTTGGCCGCCTGTGGCGTGCAGGGGCAGAAGGCGGCCCCGCCGAAGGCCGACGCCGTCCAGGACTTCTGGGCCAAGCAGACCAAGCACGGCAAGGTCGTCTTCGCCAACTGGCCCGAGTACATGCCCGAGGACAAGGCGCCGCTGGAGAAGTTCAAAGAGGCGACCGGCATCTCCTACGAGTACAAAGAGGTCATCCAGGAGAACGCCGACTTCTTCGGCAAGGCCGACCCCGTGCTGCGCGCCGGCCAGTCGCTGGGCTACGACATCGTCGTCATGACCAACGGCATCCAGCTCCAGCACATGATCGAGCTGGGCTACGCGGTGCCGCTCGACCACACGCGACTGCCGAACTTCGGGGCCAACGCCGGCCAGAAGTACAAGGAGCGCTCCTACGACCCGGGCAGCAAGTACACCATTCCGTACACCTCCGGGGTGACCGGCATCGCGTACAACACCAAGTACGTCGATGAGGACATCACCAGCATCGCGTCGCTGTTCGATCCCAAGTACAAGGGGCGGGTCGGCATGATGTCCGACGCCCAGGAGATCGGGAACTTCGGCATGTTCGCGCTGGGGATCGATCCGGAGAAGTCGACCGAGGCCGACTGGAAGAAGGCCGGGGAGAAGCTCAAGGCGCAGCGCGACGCCGGAATTGTCCGGAAATATTACGATCAAAGCTATATCAATGCCGTCGCCACGGGCGACGTCTGGCTGAGCATGGGCTGGTCCGGCGACGTCTTCCAGCGCCAGCTCGCCGGCGAGCCGGTCAAGTTCGTCGTGCCCGAGGAGGGCGGCACGATCTGGACCGACAACATGCTCATCCCCAAGGGCGCCGCCAACCCGCTGGACGCGCTCATGCTGATGGACTACCTCTACCAGCCGGCCGTGGCCGCCGAGCTGGATGAGTTCATCCAGTACGTCACCCCCGTCCCGGCCGTGCAGGAGCTGCTGCGGGAGAAGGCCAAGACGGCCAAGGGCGAGGACAAGAAGGCGCTGGAGGACATGGTCGACAGCCCGCTCATGTTCCCGTCCGAGGCCGACTACGCCAAGCTGCGCACGTTCACCACCCTGACCAACCAGCAGCAGCAGGTGTTCAACCCGATCTTCCAGTCCATCACCCAGGCATAGCGATGCGGCGGCTCACCCCCTACCTCCTGGCGCTGCCGAGCTGGATGTGGCTGGCGATCTTCCTGGTCGTGCCCATGGCCGCGATGGCGTCGGTCTCCCTGCAGACCGGCAACGCCATCGACGGGTACGCCATGACGTTCAGCTTCTCCAACTACACCGACGCGCTCGGCAGGTACAGCCCGCAACTTTTCCGATCGCTGCTGTACGGCGGGCTCGCCACGGCGGCCATGCTGGTGATCGGGTACCCGGTGGCGTACTGGATCGCCTTCAAGGCCGGGCCGCGCAAGTCCGTGTACCTGTTCCTGCTGCTGCTGCCGTTCTTCGTCTCGTTCGTGCTGCGGACGATCTCCTGGAACTTCCTGCTGTCGGACAACGGCATCCTGTTCGGCACGCTGAAGGCGTGGGGGCTGCTGCCGGCCGACTTCCACGTGCTGGCCACGACGTTCGCGGTGGTGGGCGGGCTGACCTACAACTTCCTGCCGTTCATGATCCTGCCGATCTACGTGGCGCTGGAGCGGGTCGACCCGAGGGTGGTGGAGGCGGCCCAGGACCTGTACGCCACGCGGATGGGCGCCTTCCGGCGGGTGGTGCTGCCGCTGTCGCTGCCCGGGGTGTTCGCCGGGGTGCTGATGACGTTCGTGCCCGCGACGGCCGACCCGATCAACGCCCAGATTCTCGGCGGCACGTCGAACACCATGATCGGCAACATCATCCAGACCGAGTACCTGATGAACCTCGACTACCCGACGGCCTCCGCGCTGTCGTTCACGCTGATGGCGGTGCTGCTCGTGGGCATCTTCGTCTACGCCAGGGCGCTCGGCACCGACAACGTCCTGGAAGCGGCGGCCCGATGAGCAGGAGCGGGCTCGGCGATCGGCTGCTGCACGGCTACACCTGGCTGATCATCATCTGGCTGTCGTCGCCGATCGCCGTGATGATCCTGTTCGGCTTCAACGACAAGCAGAGCAAGTCCAACACCTCCTGGCAGGGCTTCACACTCAAGTGGTACGCCCAGCTTTTTGAGATCTCCGACCTGACCGTGGCGCTGCGCAACTCGCTGCTCATCGCCGTGATCAGCACCGTCGTCACCGTCGTCATCGGGACGATGCTCGGGCTGGCGCTCGGCCGGCACCGCTTCCGCGGCAAGGGCGCGACGAACTTCCTGGTCTTCGCCGCCATCTCCACGCCCGAACTGGTGATGGGCGCCTCGCTGCTGTCGCTGTTCGTCTCGGGCAACGTGCCGCGCGCCACCGCCACGATCATCATCTCGCACGTGCTGTTCTCGCTGTCTTTCGTGGTCGTCACCGTACGGGCGCGCATCGTCACGCTCGACCCGTCGCTGGAGGAGGCGGCCAGGGACCTCGGGGCCACGGCGTGGGGGACGTTCCGGCAGGTGACGCTGCCGTCGATCATGCCGGGCGTGATGGCGGGCGCGATGTTGTCGTTCGCGCTGTCCATCGACGACTACGTGGTGACGAGCTTCGTCAACGGCTCGACCGTCACCTTCCCGCTGTGGATCGTCGGCGCGGTGAAGACCGGTATCCCGGCGCAGGTCAACGTCATGGGTACGTTGATCTTCGGCATCGGTGTGCTGATCGCGGTGGTCAACGCGATCGCGGTGCGACGCCGTGACTGAAACATCCTCCATGACGTCGTAGGGAAGTGGGATTGGTGGATCCGCTGAAGGCGCTTGCTGACGCGGAGCGCAAGCCGTACTGGCTGGACAGTCCGGCCAGACCCGAGCCGCAGCCGCGGCTCTACGGGAACACGAGCGCCGACCTGGTCGTCGTCGGCGGGGGCTTCACAGGGCTGTGGACGGCCCTGATGGCCAAGGAACGCGATCCATCGCTGGACGTCGTCCTGCTCGAAGGGCGCAGGATCGGCTGGGCGGCCACCGGCCGCAACGGCGGGTTCTGCATGGCGACCCTCACCCACGGCCTGGCCAACGGGCTGGAGCGCTGGCCCGAGGAGATCGGGCGGCTCGAACGTTCGGGTGTGGACAACCTTGACGAGATCGAACGCACGCTGCAGCGCCACGGCATCGACTGCTCGTTCGAGCGCACCGGAGAGCTGCACGTGGCCACCGAGCCGTGGCAGCTCGACGGGCTGCGCGAGCACCTCGGCCTGATCTCCGAGCTGGGGCTCGACTACGTGCCCCTCGACCGGGAGCAGGTGCGGGCCGAGGTCGACTCGCCGACCTACCTGGGCGGGCTGTGGGAGCGCAGCGGCTGCGCCATGCTCGATCCGGCCCGCCTGGCCTGGGGGCTGAGGCAGGCGTGCCTGCGGCTCGGGGTGCGCCTGCACGAGCGCACCCCGGTCCGCTCGCTGCGCGACAACGGCAAGACGATCGTGCTGCGAACGCCGCACGGCGCGGTCACCGCGCCGAAGGTCGCGCTGGGCACGGGCGTGTTCCCGCCGCTGCTGCGCCGCCTCAAGCACTTCCTGGTCCCGGTGTACGACTACGCGCTGATGACCGAGCCGCTGACCGACGCCCAGCTCGCCTCGGTGGGCTGGCGCAACCGGCAGGGCGTCGGCGACTCCGGCAACCGCTTCCACTACTACCGGCTGACCGACGACAACCGGATCCTGTGGGGCGGCTACGACGCCGTCTACTACAACGGCGGTCTGGTCAAACCCGAGTACGACCAGCGCGACGAGACGTTCACGACGCTGGCCGAGCACTTCTACGCCACCTTCCCGCAGCTCGACGCCGTGCGGTTCAGCCACAGGTGGGGCGGCGTGATCGACACCTGCAGCCGGTTCAGCGCCTTCTACGGGCAGGCGCACGGCGGGCGGCTGGTCTACGCCGTCGGTTACACCGGTATGGGCGTCGGGGCGACCCGCTTCGGCGCGAACGTGCTGCTCGACCTGCTGTCGGGCGAGCGCACCGAGCGGACCGAGCTGCGGATGGTGAAGGAGAAGCCGATCCCGTTCCCGCCCGAGCCCGTGCGCTCCGGGGTGATCCAGTTCACCCGGTGGTCGATCGCCCAGGCCGACCGGCACGGGGGCAGGCGCAACCTGTGGCTGCGCACGCTGGACCGGATGGGTCTCGGCTTCGACTCGTAGCGCAGACTTGGGCGTATGAAAGTCGAGTTCGTGGTGGACGGCCTCACACTGGCGGGGGACCTGCGGGTGCCCCGCGGCGTGGGGCCGCGTCCTGCTCTGGTCTTCACCGGGCCGTTCACCGGGGTGCGTGGGCAGGTTGCCGGGTTGTACGCGGCGCGGCTGGCGGAGCGGGGGTACGTCACGCTGGCCTTCGATCATCGAAACTGGGGCGAGTCCGAGGGGACGCCGCGGCAGGATGAGGATCCGCAGGGCAAGCTGCGTGATCTGCGGGGGGCGGTGTCGTACCTGCGGTCGCGGTCCGAGGTGGCGGCGGATCGGATCGGGGTGGTGGGGATCTGCCTGGGCGGGGGATATGCCCTGAAATTTGCTGCTTTTGATCCGCGTGTACGGGTATTTGCGGGCATTGCCGGGGCGTACCACAACCCGTACACCACGAGTTCCGGCACGGATTACCAGACGGTCCTGAGCGACCTCACCGACGTGCTGGAACGCCAGGACCGGGGCGGGATCGTCGAATACCTGCCCGCCGTCGCCGAGGAAGGCGAGGCCGCCATGCCGGGCGACGAGCCCTACGCCTACTACGGCACCGAGCGCGGCGCCGCGCCCCACTGGGCCAACAGGGTGACCAGGGCCGGCATGCGCGAGCTGATCACCATGGACAACATGATCGGGGCGGACTTCCTGTCGCCGAAGCCCGCCCTGATCGTGCACGGGCTCGTCGACCGGCTCTGCCCGCCGGAGGGGGCCGAGGAGGCGTTCAAGCGGCTCGACGAGCCGAAGCAGCTCGTCTGGGTCGACGCCAAGCGGCACATCGACCTCTACGACCGCGAGCCGTACCTCACCCAGGCCGTGGACGCGACCGCCGGCTTCCTGGACCGGCATCTCTGACCATCGTGCCGCGCTGATCGGGGAGTTCATGCGTGCCATTCAGTTCGCCCGCTTCGGCGGGCCCGAGGTGCTCGAAGCGGTCGAGCTGCCCGATCCGGTGGTGGGGCCAGGACAGGTGCCCGTCGAGGTGGAGGCGGCGGGGGTGAACTTCTCCGATGTCCGGCAGATCGCCGGGCACAACTCGCCGCCCGGCGGCCTCCCGTTCGTCCCCGGCACCGAGGTGATCGGGCGCGACGCGCTGGGGCGGCGGGTGATGGGATTCACCGCCAACGGGTACGCGAGCAAGGCCGTGCTGGACGCCGGCGACCTGGTGGTCGTGCCCGGCTCGCTCGGGGCGGGGGAGGCGTTGGCGCTGCTGGCACAGGGGCTGACCGCCTTGCACCTGCTGCGCTCGTCGGCCCGGATGCGGCCGGGGGAGAGCGTCGTGGTCCATGCGGGGGCCGGTGGGGTGGGGAGCCTGGCCGTGCAGCTCGCCAGGGTGCTCGGGGCCGGGCGCGTGATCGCCACCGCCTCCACCGAGGACAAACGCTCGCTGGCCAGGTCCCTGGGGGCGGATGCCGCCGTGGACGGGGCCGCCACCGGGTACGCCGAGCGGGTCATCGAGGCCAACCGCGGCCGTCCTGTGGACGTCGTGCTGGACGCGGTGGGCGGGGAGGTGTTCGAGGCGGCCCTGACGGTGCTGGGGATGTTCGGGCGGCTGGTGACGTACGGGTCGGCGGCCGGACGGACCGCGTCCCCGGTCGATCCGGCCCGGCTGGTGGCCGGCAACCAGGGTGTCTGCGGCTTCTGGCTCAAAGCGCTGCTGGCCGCGCGCGGACTGTGCGGGGCAGGGATCGGCGAACTGGTCGATCTCGCCGTCGCGGGACGGATCAGGCCGGTGGTCGGGGGCGTCTACCCGCTCGGCGAGGCGCGGCGGGCGCTGGCCGACCTGGCGGGACGGCGTACCGTCGGCAAGGTCGTGCTGAAGGTCTGACCAGGAAACGCCGTGGCGGATCGGGATGATCGGCCCGAGGGGAATGAGTCTGCTGACCCCCGGACCGATCACAGGGGTTGGCGCGTGCGCGGGAAGTGGATGATCGCCTGGGGCATGCTGGCGGCCGCGGGAGCAGGATGCGGGAGCGGGCGCGGGCCGGTCGTGCCCGTCACGGTGGGGGCGCCGGTCAAGGTGGCCAGGTGCGTGCTGAAATTGCCCGACGCCAGAGGGGCCAGGGTGGCCAGAAACCGGCTAGAGCGCGATATTTCCCGCTATATGAGCCAACGTCCCGGACGGATCGTCTACGGCGCGCTGGACCTCGTCACCGGCGTCTCCTTCGGCCAGGGCGAACACGACCGCGACATGATCACCGCCAGCGGCGCCAAAGTGGACATCGTCGCCGCCCTGCTGCACAGCCGCGCCGGAGAGCTGAACGAGGAGGAGCGGGAGCTGGCCGAGCGCATGATCAAGGAGAGCGACAACAAGGCGGCGGACGCGATGTGGTCGCGCGTCGGGGGCACGGACGTCATGACGGGCTTCTACGACCGCATCGGGCTCAGGGAGACCACCCCGGGACCCGGCACCTACTGGGGCGGCACCCTCACCAGCCCGGCCGACCGCATCCGCCTGCTTCAGGTGCTGGTGCGCGGCGGCGGAGAGCTGTCGTCCACGGATCGGCGGCTCGTGCTCCGGCTGATGGAGCAGGTCCAGCCGGACCAGGCGTGGGGCGTCAGCGCCGCCGCCCGTCCCGGGGATCGGGTCGCACTCAAGAACGGGTGGACGCCGCGGCCGTTCATCCGCGAAACCTGGGCCGTGACCAGCTACGGGCGCGTCGTGGGGCCGGGAAGGGACCTGCTGCTCGCCGTCCAGACGGACGAGCAGCCGGGGGAGGAGGTGGGGATCGAGACGGTCGAAGGCATCGCCCGCACCATCGGCGCCCGTCTCGACGCCCTCTCTCCCACCACCACCCGCCCCTGCCCCACCAACCCCATCGCCTGATGGGTGGCCCTACCTCAAACCCGGACCGGCGTCTCGTCGGAGATGACCTTCGGCACCCCGCGCAGTCCCACGAACGCGAGCACCGCGACCACCGCCAGCATCGCCGCCGTGACCGCCGACGTCAGGTGCATGCCCTCGAGGAACGCCGTCTGCGCCGCCCGCAGGAGCGCCCCGGCCTGCTCGGACGGCAGCGCCTGCGCCACGCCCACGGCCCCGGCCAGCGACTCCCGCGCGGCCTCGGCCGACACCCCGGCGGGCAGTTCGAGGTTGGCGCGGTAGGCGCTGTTCAGCACGGTGCCCAGGATCGCGATCCCCAACGCCGCGCCCAGCTCGAACGACGTCTCCGACACCGCGGCCGCCGCCCCGGCCCGCTCCTTGGGCGCCGTGGCCAGCACGTTGTCGTTGTTGACGGTGAAGGCGAACCCGACCCCGGCCCCGCCGATGGCCATGGCGGGGAGCAGGACGAGGTAGTTCAGCTCCAGGGTGAGCGTGGTGTAGAACAGGAACGAGCACCCGGTCAGGGCCACGCCGAGCGCGACCACACCGTTCCTGCCGATGCGGTGGATGAGCTTCGTGGCCGCCATGCCGCTCACCGCGGAGCACAGCCCGCCGGGGAGCTGCGCCAGCCCCGACTGCAGCGGCGACCAGCCGAGCACGAGCTGCAGGTACCAGGCGAACATCAGCATCGTCGACGACATCGCGAAGATGGCCAGCAGGTTCGTCAGGATGGAGGCGCTGAACGCCCTGCGGGCGAAGAGCCGCACGTCGATCAGCGGCTCGGCCAGCCGCCTCTGCCGCCGCACGAACATCCAAAGCAGCACGATCCCGACCACGCCCGCCACCAGCACGTCGGCGTGCCCGATGCCCTTGTGCGCCACCTCCTTGATCGTGTAGACGACCGCCACCACGCCGGCGAAGGACAGGGCGGCGCTGAGCAGGTCGATCCGGCCGGCGTGCGGGTTGCGCGACTCCGGCAGCACCAGGACGCCGGCCACGACGATCAGCAGCATGATCGGCACGTTGATCAGGAAGACCGAGCCCCACCAGAAGTGGTCGAGCAGCACGCCGCCGACGACCGGGCCCACGGCGAAGCCGACCGCGCTCATGCCGCTCCAGATGCCGATGGCCGCGGTACGCTCGCCGGGGTCGGTGAACACGTTGCGGATGATCGACAGCGTCGACGGCATGATCGTCGCGCCGGCCACGCCCAGCAGCGCTCTGGCGGCGATGAGCAACTCGGCGTTCGGCGCGTACGCGGTCACGACCGAGGCGACCCCGAACGCGGCCGCGCCGATCAGCAGCAGGCGTTTGCGGCCGATGCGGTCGCCGACGTTGCCCATGGTGACGAGCAGGCCGGCCAGCGCGAAGCCGTAGATGTCGCCGATCCAGAGCAACTGCGTCGCGTTCGCGCCGAGCTCGGTCACCAGCCGGGGCAGGGCCAGGTGCAGCACCGTCAGGTCGAGCGAGAGCAGGAGGGCGGCCAGACAGGCGATGGCCAGACAAGCCCATTTGTTCTTCATGCGCCCACTGTCGGCGCAGCGGCTGACGGGCCGCCTACCGTCCGCTGACCATCCGGCTGACCCCGCCGTCCGGTCTGCCCCGCCGGGACGGTCTACCGCTCGCCGGCCATCCTGCCGGCCTCGGCCAGGCCGGCGCTGATGCGGTTGCGGGTCTCCCTGACGCTGTACCAGTCGCCTGGGCACACCTCGTCGGCCCAGGTCAGGAGCGCGCGCCCCTCGTCCAGCTCGCCGCGGGACAGCGCGATCTCGCCCATGCCGCAGTACGCCCAGGCCAGGATCTCCGTGGAGCCGTTGCGCCGCGACAGCTCGGCCGCGGGCCTGTAGTCGGTCAGGGCTCCGGCCGCGTCGCCCAGGCTGAGCAGGGCGTCCGCCCGCCGGCACAGGCTCTCGGCGATCTCCGTCGTGGCGCCCAGCTCGCGAGCCAGCGTCAGCGCCTCGTCGGCCAGCGCGTGCGCGGTGGCGTAGTCGCCCAGCTCCTGGTGGAGGGCGCCGAGCCCGGACACCGCGAGCACGGATCCCCAGCGCTCGCCGATGGCCTTGAACTCCGTGATGCTCTGCTGGAACTGGGCGATGGACTGGTCGGTTCGGCCCATGGCCTGAAGGGAGAACGCCGTGCCGCTGTTGGCCAGCGCCCGCAGCCATGGCGGAAGGAGGTGGACTCTCGCCTTGACCTCCTCGTAGACGGCCTCGAAGTCGCTGGGGGGACCCGTGAACATGGACAGCAGCATCATCAGGAACTCGACCCGCTCGGGCACGTGGTAGATCGGCAGCAGTTCCCGCAGCTCGCTCAGACGGCCGCGCAGCGTGTCGTCGGTGTCTCCCTTCCAGGCGCTGACGAGCACGCACATGGCGTACTCCTCTTCCCTGCCCTCGAACCGGGTGGGGCCGAGCGCGGTCAGCAGGTCGGCGGCCAGGTCGGCGCTGGTGGTGCGGTGGCCGCGCATCCACCAGTAGCAGGTGACGTGGGCCAGCAGCCGCATCCCCAGTTCGAGCTGCCCCGACTCGGTCGCCCAGCGCACCGCCGCGCTGAGGTCGGCGCTCTCCTCATCGAGCTTTTCCAGCCATTGGAGCTGTTCGTCGGTGCGCAGCCGAGGGTCGGTCGCGAGGACCAGGTCGAGGTAGTAGCCGGTGTGCGCGTCGCGGAGCGCGGCGACCTCGCCCGACTCCGCCAGCCGTTCGGCGCAGAAGGCCCTGATCGTGTCGAGCATGCGGTAGCGGCCGTCGACCACCTCGACCAGCGACTTCTCCGTCAGCGAGAACAGGATCTCCTCCGGCAGCCCGCACACCCGCTCGGCCGCCTCAGGCCGTGCCCCGCCCACGAACACGGTCAGCCTTCTGGCCATCCGCTGCTCGTCTTCGTCCAGCAGGTCCCAGCTCCACGCGACGACCGCGTGCAGGGTCTGGTGGCGGGGCAGCGCCGTCCTGCTGCCGCGCGTCAGCAGCCTGAACAGGTCGTCCAGCCGGGCCGCGATGTCGGGGACCGACAGCGTGCGCAGCCGCGCCGCGGCCAGTTCGATGGCCAGCGGCAGCCCGTCGAGCGCCCGGCAGATGCGCACGACGTGCGCGGCGTTGTCCGAGGTCACGGCGAAGCCCTGCTGGACGGAGGCCGCCCGGTCGGCGAACAGCCGGACCGCCGCGTACTCCAGCGGGTCGTCGGCATCAGGCGGCGGCAGCCGCAGCGGCGAGACCGGCATGATGGACTCGCCGGTGATGCCGAGCGCCTCGCGCCCGGTCGCCAGCACCCGCAGGTTGGGGCAGGAGGCCAGCAGCAGGTCCGTCAGCTCGGCCGTGGTGGCGATGAGATGTTCGCAGTTGTCCAGGACCAGCAGCAGCTTGCGGTCGGCCAGGGCGGCGAGCAGCCGGGTGAGCGGCTCCACGACCCTTCTGTCGGGGTTGTGCAGTGTGCCGTCGCGGATGTCGAGCGCCGCCAGCACGGCCCTGGGCACGTCGGCCTCGTCGGTGACCGGCGCGAGCGGCACGAAGCACACGTCGCCGGGCGCCCGCTCGGCGGCCTCGATGGCCAGCCGGGTCTTGCCCGCGCCGCCGGGGCCGATCAGCGTGACCAGCCTGTTCGCCGAGAGCCTGGCGCCGAGCTGCGCCAGCTCCTCGCCCCTGCCGACGAACGTGGTGAGCTGGGCCCGCAGCCCCTGCCGCGAACGCGGGCCGCTGTCCGACGCGGACGGCGCGCCGAGCGCCGGGTCGGCCCGCAGCACGGCCAGGTGCGCTGCGGCCAGCTCGGCCCCGGGCTCGACGCCCAGCTCGTCGTCCAGCAGTTTCCTGGCCTCGTCGTAGACGGTCAGCGCCTCGGCCTGGCGGCCGCTGCCGTACAGGGCGAGCATGAGCTGGGCGCGCGGCCGCTCGCGCAGCGGGTGGGCGGCGGTGAGCTGGCGCAGCTCGGCGACCAGCTCGCGGTGCCGGCCGAGATCGAGGTCGGCCTGTACCCGGTCTTCCGTGGCGACCAGCCGCAGCTCCTCCAGCGCCGCCGCCGGGGCTTCTGCGTGCGGCGCGTCGGACAGCGGCCGGCCCCGCCACAGCTCCAGCGCCTCGCGCAGCAGCGCGGCGGCCCGGCCGGGGTCGCCGCCGGCCAGGGCCTGCCTGCCCGACCGGGCCAGCAGCTCGAACCTGCGGGCGTCCACCTCCTGCGGATCGGCGACCAGGCGGTACCCGGCCGGATGGAACTCCACCAGGTCCCTGCCCAGCGACCTGCGCAACCTGGACACCTGCGACTGCAACGCGTTGGCCACGCCCTCAGGGGGGCGGGCGCCGTACATGCCGTCCACGAGTTGCTCCGCGCCGACGATACGGCCGGCGTGCAGGGCGAGCAGCGTCAGCAGGGCGCGTACGCGGGGGCCGCCGAGGGCCACCGGTTCGCCGTCCTCGCCCAGAACGGTAGTGGGCCCGAGGATCTGGAAGCGCATGTCTCGATTATCGCGGCAACCTTGCCACGGTCTCCTGATAAGTAGGCAGCCGGGGTGTGGGCTTGCCCTGGATCTCCAGCACCGCCGCCAGCGCTCCCCTGAGCGCGGCCCGATAGAGCAGCGAGCCGGTGCTCACCCTGGCCACGCCCGCCGCGGCGAGGAGCGCCAGCGTGGGGCCGCCCGGCTGGTAGAGCACGTTGAGCGGCAGCGGCGTGAGCGCCGCCAGCTCCGCGATCTCGTCGAGATCGCTCAGCCCCGGCACGAAGATCCCGTCAGCGTGGCCGTAGGCGCGCACGCGTTCCCGCGTGTCGCCGGTCTTCAGCCAGCACGTGTCGGTACGGGCGTTGACGAACACGCCGTGCCCCTTGGCGGCCTCGATGATCCGCTGATGGAGCTCGATCGGGCGCAGCGTGCCGTCGGGGCGGCCGTCCTCCAGGTTGACCCCCGCGACTCCGAGCGCGGACAGGCCCGCCACCAGGTCGGACACCTCGGCGGGGTCGTCGCTGAAACCGCCCTCGACGTCGACGCTGAGCATGACCCCCAGGTCCTTGAGCGACTCGGCCAGCTCGATGGTCTCGGCCCTGGTCGCGCCGGCCGCGTCCGGCTTGCCGTACACGGCGGCCACGCCGAGGCTCGTCGTGGCGATCGCCGGGAACCCCTGCCCGGCCAGGAACGCGGCCGAGCCGTAGTCCCAGGCGTTCGGCAGCAGCAGCGGATCGCCCGGTCGGTGCAGGTCGTGGAAGTTCATCGATGGCTCCCGTCGAGCAGTGCTTCGAGTACGCCCGCGGCCAGGGCGAGCGCGTGGTCGGGCGCCGGGCAGGGGCGCAGGCCGTAGCCGAAGGTCAGATGCGGCAGGTCGGCGTCGCGGTTGGCGGCCACCAGGTCGATCGTCACCTCGTCGCCGGTGCGGGTGTCGAGCCTGCGGGTGGCCTTGAGCGGCGGGTCCAGCGTGAGCGTCTCGTGCAGCAGGGCGTCCACGTCGTCCCCGGGAGCGGCGTGGCTCAGCGCGGTCTCGATGAGCGCCTCGGTGGCGGTGTGCGCCTGCAGGAGCAGCGTGATCGCCGGCAGGTCGGCCACCTTGAGCAGCTCGGCCACGGCGGCGTCGGCCTGCGGGCTCTCCTCACCGGACAGGTAGCCGGAGGCGGCGGCGGGCACGGCCCGGGTCTGCGGCACTCCGAGCGCGGCGGCGAGCACGTCCGTGGGCACGCCTCGCCAGTCGCCGTCACGTTCGCCGGTCATGGCCCTGGCGGCCGGTCTCAGCTCGGCGGGGTTCACGTGGGCCAGCCGATCGGTGACCAGGCGGCGCCGCTCGGCGTGCGTCTGGCCGCTGCTGAAGCGCGACACGTGCGCGCGCAGCCAGGCGAGCGTTCCCTCCCGGCCGTCCTGGCGGACGGGAGGCGGCACGTACCTGCTGTCGGAGAGCAGCGCTCGAGCCTGTGAATGGCGGGTGATGAGCATGCTTTCACGCTATGACCTGGACCTTTCGCCAGTGGTCGAAGTGTGCGCGGGCTCAGGCGGCCAGTTGCTCCGGCAGGTCGGGCTCGGCGGACTCGGCCGGTGTCGCCGCCGTCCGCGTTGTGGGCCTCGTCTGGTACGTCGCCAGCGCCATGACCGTGATCAGCACCATCTCGGCCAGCACCACCCCCCGTTCCAGCAGCCCGTAGTAGGCGTCGCCCGCCATCCACGGCGAAGTGAAAGAGGCAGGGTGGGCCGCCAGGTACACCGCCAGCGTCACCGCCGAGGTCACGCTCATGGCCTTGACCGCGTTCCAGCGCGGCGACCTGGCCCGGCCCCTGGCCAGGGTCCAGCCCGCGACCGGCAGCGAGGTGAAGAAGAGCGCCGCCGCCCAGCGGTGGATCTCGCCGGTCAGCGAGTCGACGTCCGAGGAGGCGGGATCGGTCGGGAAGATCGCGCTCATCATCAGCCCCGCCGCCCCGGCCAGCAGCAGCACCCGCGTGGCGGCGCTGCGCGACGGCTCGATCAACGACAGGCCGTAGGCCAGGCACAGGCACGCCGCCGCCAGCGCCAGCATGCCGATCACCACCGGCACCAGCCCGCCCGGCACCAGCGCGTAGTCACTGAGCAGTGTCTGCGCCGGCAGGGCCACCTCCGCGTACGTCAACGCGCCCACGGAAGCCACCGTGCCGAACACCGCGCCCCAGGCGCACTGTCGAGGGGTCATCGGGTCACCTCATCGTAGATACGCTCGAACCGGGCGAGCGATGACTGGTCGTCGTGGGTGAGCGCCAGCTCCCTGCTGGCCTTGCCGAGCCTGGTACGCAGGCCGTCGTCGGTGAGGATGGCCGTCAGGTGCCTGCCCAGGGAGACCACGTCGCCCGGCTGGAACAGGTAGCCGTTGTCCTCCACGAGGTGCGGCAGCGCCATCGCGTCCGCGGCCACCACCGGCAGCCCGGTCGCCATGGCCTCCAGCGTGGCGATGCTCTGCAGCTCGGCGACGCCGGGCATGGCGAACACGTCGGCGGCGGCGTACGCCTGCGGCATGTTCTCGTCGGGCACGAAGCCGAGGAAGAAGACCCGCTCGCCCACGCCGATGCGGCTCGCCAGCCGCTCCAGCTCGGCCCGCTGGTTGCCCTTGCCGACGAACGCCACCTGGGCGTCGGCCTCGTTGAGCACGAGCGGCAGCGCGCGGACGATCTCGTCCAGGCGCTTCTCCTCGTCGAGCCGGCCGACGAACAGGATGGTGTGCCGGTCGGGCAGGTCGAACAGCTTGCGGGCCCAGGCCTTCGGCTCGGCGTGCGGGTGGAACCTGGTCAGGTCGATCCCGCAGGAGACCGGCTCGACGTTGCGGGGGAAGCCCTGGTCGGTCAGGAGCTTGGCGGCCAGCGGCGTCGGGGTGGTGATGTGGTCGGCCCTGTTGAAGATCCGGCTGAAGTCGCGCCAGGCCAGTTGGCCCGCCCGCCGGCGCAGCCGCTCGGGGATGTGGGCGAACTGGAAGAGGTTGTCGGGCATGAAGTGGTTGGTGGCCACGATGGGCACCCCGGCGCGGCGGGCGGCCGACATGGCGGCCCGGCCGACCACGAAGTGGCCCTGGGTGTGCAGCACGTCGGGGTTGATGTCGGTGATCAGCCGGTGCAGCCTGGTCGGAACCGTGATCCGCATGGTCGGGTGGACCAGCGACGGCGCCGAGCGCAGCCGGTGCACGACCACTCCGTCGACCACGTCGGCGCTGGCGGGGCCGGCGTCCGACTGGCAGATCACGTGCACCTCGTTGCCGCGCGCGGCCAGGCCGGTGGCCAGGCGATGGGTGAAGTACGCGGCGCCGTTCACGTCGGGTGGATAGGTGTCGCTCGAGATCAGGACGCGGCGGGGACGCTCGGGGGCGGGGGACAGACCGGTACGGTTCTTGACACTGTGCAGAGGCATGGCCATGACGGTGACTCCGATTTCACAAGGGGACCCGGCCGGGGGAGGACCGGAAGAAGAACAGGGGAGGTCGAGTAGGGGGAGGTCAGGCGGTGTCGTTGCGGGCCTCCAGCGGGCTGGTGCGCGCCAGGGCGACGGTGCCCGCGGCGGTCAGCGCCGCCGCCGCGACCGGCACGATTCCGCTGGGCAGCGGCTCGCCGAGCAGCAGCGCGCCGAACGCCACCGCCGTCAGCGGGTCGGCGATCTGCAGCGAGGCGAACGAGACGCCGAAGTGCCCGACGGCGTAGGCCCGCTGGAGCATCACCAGCGCCAGCAGGGCGGGCAGCGGCAGCGCCAGCAGGTACCACCAGTTCCATGCGCCGTCCACCAGCACGCGCATGAGCGTGGCGGTGGCGCCGTACAGCACGCCGGAGCTGGTCGCCAGCAGGGCCGCCCGGCCCGCGGGCGAGGCCGCCTTGGAGCCGGCCCACAGCAGCACCGCCGCGACGCCGGCCACCCCGAGCAGCGTGAGCACGCCGTTCGGGCTGAGGTAGGTGGGACCGTCCGACTCGGGGACCAGCAGGACGAGCCCGATGAGCCCGACGGCCACCACGGCCGCCGCGTACAGCTCCCTGCGCGAGGGCTTGCGGCCGTGCAGCGCGGCCGCCAGCGGCAGGGCGAACAGCAGGCTGGCCACGCCCATCGGCTGCACGATGGTCAGCGGGCCGAGCCCGAGCGCGACGATGTGCAGACCGCCACCCGCCAGGATGGAGGCGCCGCCGAGCAGCCAGCGCGGCTTGCGCAGCAGGGCCAGAAATCCGGGCTTGGTCGATTCGACCGCCTCGAACTGCTGCAGGGCGGCCCCGAGCGCGAAGAACAGCGAACCGACCAGGGCGATCACCGCGGCCAGCACAGTCATGCGCACTCCTTTCAGACGGATAGTTGCCAGATAGGGTCAAACGGACGTGTCCGCAGGAAGACGATCCGAAGAAGCCTGGGTGGCGCGTCGCTTCCTGATCCACCTCACGAGCTCCACGAGCCCCGTGATGGACAGCGCGATCCCCAGACCCAGCAGCAGGCCCTTGATCGGGTCGTTCTCGAAAGCCATTCCGCCGAAGAAGCCGATCAGCCCGGAGTACACGGCCCACGAGCCGGCGGCGATCGCGTCGAAGAAGGTGAACGAGCGCAGCGGGTACCGCACCGCGCCCATGGTCAGCGTGGTCGCGGTACGTCCACCCGGGATGTACCTGGCCACGACGAGCACGAGGCCGCCCCGCTCGGTCAGCGCGTTGCGCGCCCAGACGAACGCCTTCTTGTCACGCAGCCTGCGTCCGGACTTTTTGCCGATGAAATAGGAGATGTGGTCGCCCGCGAACGCGCCGAGTGCCGCGACCACGATGACCAGGGCCAGGTTCGTCTCGCCCGACGCGGCGAAGACCGCCGCCGTGATCACCGCCGTCTCGGCCGGCACGATCGGGAAGAACCCGTCGAGCAGCGCCAGGGCGAACAGCGCCACGTACAACCAGGGCGAGGACATCACCTGCTGGACCAGGTCGAGAATGGCGTGCGACATCAGCGTCTACTCCGATCGTTGGGGCACCCACCTAAGCGTGAATGCGAGCGACGTACGGGAACATCGGGGATGCCCCCGGTCGAACGCGGACCCTTCCCTTACGCAGGTCAGGGCCGGTACCCCATGAAGGTAGAAACACCGCTGCTCACGGCACATCGGACGATCGGCACACACCACCCCCGACTTTCGTCGGGGTCAGAAATGCGCCTTCCGCTTGACATCATTGATTCAATCGGTTTGACCAGGCGAAAACAGGAGTGTGAGTAGGCGCTTTCGAGGTGGGGTTAGCACCACCCTGGCCGCTCGATTCCGCCCTACCCTGACTTTCGTCAGGGTAGTCTCCTGCCTTCGGATGGGGGTGGCTCCTCCCCAGGGTGGATAACGTCGGTGCCGTGAAGCAGCTACGCAGAGAGAACGGCCGTCAGGTCGGCTACGACGTCCTGCTCTGGATCGTGCTCTGCGCGGCCATCTGCGCGATGGGGCCCCTTCCGTTCGCCGACCCGGCCGGGTTCGGCACGGTGACCGCGCCCAGGCTCGCGCTCGGCACGGTCGCGGTGCTGGTCGGCAGGCGCCGGCCGCTGGCCGCGCTGGTGCTGCTGCTGCCGCTCGGGCCGTGGAGCTTCAGCGAGGGGTTCGCGACGGTGGACCTGACCTGGCTGCTGCCCAGGCGCGACGTCAAGATCCTCCCGTTGCTGGCCACGTCCCCGTTCGTCGTCTGGTACGCCTATCTCACCGGCCGCCGGCTGAGCGGGCTGCGCCCTGCCCTGGTCGCGTTCTGCCTGATCGCGGCCGTCGGCGTGGCCATGGTGCTGGACAGCGGCGGCGACCTGGCCCTGTGGGTGTCCATGATCACCGCACTGGCCGGCACCTATGTCGTGCCGTACCTGCTGGGGCTGCTGCGGCGCAGGCTGCTGCTGCAGCGCCGGCAGGCCAGGTTGTCGGCGGAGGCGCAGGCCAGGCTGCGCGAGCGGGCCAGGATCGCGCGGGAGATGCACGACTCGCTCGGCCACGACCTGGCCCTGATCGCGGTCAGGGCCGCCGGGCTGGAGTTGTCCGCCGGCCTCCACGAGGCGCAGGTCAAGGCGGCCGGCGAGCTGCGGCTGGCGGCGGCGGACGCCACAGAACGGCTGCGCCAGATCATCGGGCTGCTGCGCGACGACTCCGATGCGCCGCCGCTGGCCCCCGTGCACGAGGACGTGGCCGAGCTGGTACGCCGGGCCGGCGACTCGGGCATGCCGATCACCCTGGACCTGGTCCCAGGACCGGTGCCGGAGCTGGCCCACGCCGTCGTGCAGGAGGGCCTCACGAACGCCGCCAAGCACGCACCCGGCGCCGCCGTGGAGGTCTCGGTCCGCGCGGACCGCGTGGTCGTGCGCAACGGCCCGGCACGCTCGCGGCCGATCGCGCGGCCGGGCGGCCTGGGGCTGGCGGGCCTGCGCGAACGCGTCCGGCTGGCGGGCGGCACGCTGGGCGCGGGGCCGGTGGGCGGCGGCTTCGAGCTGGCCGTCGACCTCCCCCGCCAGGGGGAGGAGCATCCCCGCCGCTCGGGAGGGCAGCGGGCCTCCTGAGCGCGAGGCTCGGAACATGACTGAACAGGTAAAGGGGATCGGCCGCGTCACCGCCGCGCTCGTCGCGATCGCGGCCATGCTGCCCTACCTCACGCTGAAAGTGCTCTGGCTGACCGGCAGCTCCATCGGGGTCACCGATCCCGGCCTGATGCGCGAGTCGACCATGGTCGGGCTCAACGCGATGACGTTCGGCATGGACGCGGTGGCGCTGGTGCTGGCGCTGGCGTTCAGCATGCGGTGGGGGCTGCGGCTGCCCGCCTGGCTGGTGCTGCTGCCGCTCTGGGTGGGCACCGGGCTGCTGGCGGTGGTGGCCGTCGCCGCGTCGCTGGCCCTGCTGGTGGGCGGGCCGGCGGTGTTCGCCGGCGGCGGTCCCATCCAGCCGTGGGTCTACATGATGGTCTACGGCGGGTTCGTGGGCCAGGCGGCCGGGCTCACCACGGCCTTCGTCCTCTACGCGCGCGCCCGGTGGCCGAGGGTGCTCACGCGGCCGTTCACCGGGCCTCGCCGCTCCTTCCACGACGTCGTGGCCTGGGGCGCGCTGGTGGTGGCGGCGCCGGTCGGCGGGACGTGGCTGGCCTGGGCGGTGGGCGCGCCCTCGACCCAGGCGATCCAGGGCGTCCTGCGGGGCCTGCTCGCGATCGGCGGGGCCGCCGCGCTCGTCGTCCTCGTCCGGCGGCGCGGCCGGGCGCGCACGTTCGCGGTGGCCTGGCTCGGCTCCGGCTCGCTGTTCGCGAACGGGCTCTACTCGACGATCGTCAGGCTGGTCGGCGGGCCGCTGGTCGGCGGGCCCACGGGCGCTGCGGACCTCGTGTCGTTGTTCGGCATGCTGACCGGGCTGGTCATGGGGATGTGCGGGGCGTTCCTGCTGGCCGAACGGTCAGGCGTGGGCGACGTGCAGCCGGCGCAGGAGCCGCTTGAAGGCGAAGATCGAGAACGTGATCGCCAGCCCGCTGATCACCGCGACGGCTGAGGTCCGCAGCACCATGAACGAGGTCAGCGACCCGGCCAGCGACTCGTAGACGGCCAGCGCGATGCTCAGCGTCGAGTTCATCAGCAGCACGAACGCCCACAGCAGGGTGATCCTGGCGAAGAAGCGGCGTACCCGCTCGTGCTTGAGCACCGCCGACGGCAGGTGGATGTAGTCGAGCGTGAGCTTCTGCACGATCGGCCTGTTGAGCCGGACGGAGGCCAGGAAGGCCATGCTGATGCAGATGGTGCCCAACTCGGGCTGGATGAAGTACCACATCCACGTGCCGGTCCAGAACCCGACGATCGCGCGGACGGTGATCGCGAACGCGGCCAGATACATGGTCGCGGGCACCTTGACCCGCCTGATCAGCCGCCAGGCCACTCCGAGGTAGACCCAGGCGACGGTGGCGACGAGCGCCCCCTTGAACTCGAGGATCATCAGGGCCAGGTAGAACACCGCCAGTGGGGCCACGACGCCTTCGAGCAGCCTGGGGGCCGCCTGCCGGGCCAGAGCGGTGAGGCGTGGAATGGTTACTGGAGGGTGACTCAAGGCTGCTCCGCAGATAGGCCGACGATCAGCGGCTACCCGGGTTCCGGGGGACCAGGCTTACCAGATGGAACGCTCGCGGTAACAGAACGGCATCATCGCCGTCACGGGAAGCACGCCGGTGGCCTACCGTACCCGAGCGACGTCGATGCGACCGCCTCTTTTGACACGTTCCATCTGTCACCAACCAAACCAGCAGGGCCTTGAACCAGGCTTTCAGCCGAGTGACGTGGTCGCCAGCTTCGCCCCGAACCCCACGAAGAGCGCCCCGACACCGGAGGTCAGCCCCGCGCTGAGCCTGTTGTGGCGGCGGAACTGGGCGGCCAGGAACGTGCCCCCGAAGATCAGCGCCGTCAGGTAGAAGAAGCTGAAAAGCTGGATCACCGCGCCCAGGATGAGGAACGACAACGCCGGGGCGGAGTAGCCGGGGTCGACGAACGCGATGAAGAAGGAGACGAAGAACAGGATCGCCTTCGGGTTCAGCAGGCTGATCGTCAGCGCCTTGCGGAACGGGCGCGCCTGGCGTTCGGCCGGCGCCTGCGCTGCCCGGGTGACGGCGGCGCCCGCGCGCCAGGTCTTCCACGCGCCCCTGATCATCTGGAAGCCCATCCAGGCCAGGTAGGCCGCGCCGGCGTACTTGAGGATCGTGAACAGCAGCGGGTTGGAGCGCAGCAGGGACGCGGCTCCCGCGGCGGCCAGCACCATCAGCACGGTGTCACCGAGGAAGACCCCCGCCGCTGCCCGGTAGCCCTGGCGGACGCCGTTCTGGGCGGCGAAGGCGAGGACGTACAGGGAGTTCGGGCCGGGCAGGAGGATGATCAGGAAGGCGCCGATGACGTAGGCCCAGAAATCCGTGATACCGAAGAACACGAAACATCAGAGTATCTCGCCTGGCGGCGGCCTATGTCCTGCTTCACTCCACTTTCTCCAGCCGGACACCCGAACGTCGGCACCTTTCTGGACTCCAGATCCCACGTTCTACCCGTCGCCGAGGGACGCGGCCGGCGCCCCGGAGGAGAAGCCGGCCTACGTCGCCGCCTTCGACCGGACCGCCCAGCGGCCGGACGCGCCGGCCGTCCTCGCCCGGCTGGACCGACCTGCCCAACACCGGCGACGAACTGCGCCGCTTCGGCTGGAACGCCTGCAGCAGCGCCCTGTGCCCTCGTCGTCGCGGGCGTGATCACTCTCGTCCAGACCTTTACTCCTTAATCCCTATGGGTTTACCATGAAATACGTGGACCCGCTCGTTGCGCCGTGGCTGGCGGCGTCATGGGTTCGCTGCGAGGTGAGAACGGTCCGCGCGGCTAGGGGTGGCCGCGCGGACCGTTGTTCATTTGACGGCTAGGGTCAGGATTGGGCCTTGTCTCCAGACAGACATCCGATCTACGCTGCCCATGCTCGTTAGTAAGGTTTCCTAATGAACGAGTAGAGGAGCTCACCCCGATGCATCGATCCATGCGGCTCGCCGTCGTGGCCGCGATCGCCGCCCTCTCGTTACAGGCCGTCCCAGCCCAGGCCGCGACCACGTACGAGGCCGAGAACGCCACCATCTCCCAAGGCGCCGCCGAGTCGAACCACACCGGCTACAGCGGCACCGGCTTCGTCAACTACGACAACACCACGGGCTCGTACGTGGAGTTCGCCGTCGACTCGCCCACGGCGGGACCGGCCACCCTCACCCTCAGGTACGCCAACGGCACCAGCACCAATCGTCCGATGGCCATCGCCGTGAACGGCGCCACCACCGCCAAGGACTTCCCCGGCACCGGCGCCTGGACCACGTGGCAGGACTCCAGCCTCACCACCACGCTCAACGCCGGCGCCAACACCGTGCGCGCCACCGCCACCACCGCGAACGGCGGCCCCAACCTCGACCGCCTGGTCCTCGGCGCGCCGTCCGCCGCCGGCACGCCCGTCCAGGCCAACGGCCAGCTCACGGTGTGCGGGGTCAGGCTCTGCAACCAGAACGGCAAGCAGATCCAGCTGCGCGGCATGAGCTCGCACGGCCTGCAGTGGTACTACCAGTGCCTCAACACCGCCTCACTCGACGCGCTGGCCAATGACTGGAAGGCCGACGTGCTGCGCATCTCCATGTACATCCAGGAGGACGGCTACGAGACCAATCCGCGGCTGTTCACCGACCGCGTCCACAACCTGATCGAGCAGGCGACCGCGCGCGGCATGTACGCCATCATCGACTGGCACATGCTCGACCCCGGCGACCCCAACTACAACCTGTCGCGGGCCAAGACCTTCTTCACCGAGATCGCCCAGCGGCACAACGGCAAGAACAACCTGCTCTACGAGATCGCCAACGAGCCGAGCGGCGTCTCCTGGTCGACCATCAGGAACTACGCCCACCAGATCATCCCCGTGATCAGGCAGTACGACCCCGAGGCGCCGATCATCGTCGGCACCCGCGCCTGGTCCTCGCTCGGCGTCTCCGACGGAGCCACCGAGACCGAGGTGATCAACAACCCGGTCAACGCCGCCAACATCATGTACACCTTCCACTTCTACGCGGCCTCGCACGGCAGCGAGTACCTCAACGCGCTGTCCAGGGCCGCCGACCGCATCCCGATGTTCGTCACGGAGTTCGGCACGCAGGAGTACACCGGCGACGGGTCGAACAACTTCACCAGGTCGCAGCAGTACCTCGACCTGATGGCGCAGAAGAAGATCAGCTGGGTGAACTGGAACTTCTCCGACGACGAGCGCTCGGGTGCCGTCTTCACCGAGGGCACCTGTCCCGGCGGCCCTTACGCGGGCACCTCGCGGCTCAAGCCGGCCGGCGCCTGGATCCGCGACCGCATCCGCACCCCTGACGACTTCTGACCCCTGAACCGGCCGGCCGGGGGGCGAGTGGGGAACCCTGGCCGGCCGCTCAATCCCGTCCTGTCCGGACGCACGGCAAGGTGTGACATGTGCGGATATCCATCCTGGGCCCGCTGGAGGTCGAGGGCGACGGGGGCTCCATCGCGGTCGGCGGCCTCCGGCTGCGCGCGTTGCTGGCCGTGCTGGCGCTCGAAGCCGGGCGCACCGTCACCGCCGAGCACCTGATCGACGCCCTGGACAGTCGAGCCCGCCGACCAGGGCCCGGCCCGCGTCGGGGGAGCCAGGGTGGCCAGAATCCTGACCGCCGTGGTCTTGCCGGCGCCGTTCGGGCCGAGGACGCCGAGCACGGACCCGGTCCTGACCGTCAGGCCGACGCCGTCGAGCGCGGTCTTGTCGCCGTACCTCTTGACGAGCCCTTCTGCTTCGATCGCGTACTTCATGCCCCCGACGGTGCCGGGCCCCGCTGGCATCCGCCTGGCAACGACCTGTCAGCCCGTGAAATTTGGGCCTTTCCTCGGGCAGGCAACCTCTTCACTCTCGGTTCAGGCGCCGCTCACCCCCCCGATCCCGAGCGCCTGAGGAGGACGAAGGTGAAACACCGATTAGTCATCCTGCTCGCCGCCCTCAGCCTGATCAGCCTGACCGGTATGACCGGGGCGGGAGCCTCCGCGGAACCACCGCAGAACAGGCAGTATCGCGTGGAGGGACCGGCGGACGCGCGGCAGCGCAGCGCGGTCGCCGCCACCGGGGCGGCCATCGAGGAGGTGGCCGAGGACTCGGTCCTGGTCACGGCGACGGCGGCCGAGGTCTCCGCCATCAGGCGGCTCGGCTACCGGGTGGCGGAGGTGCCGCGCCCGACATCCCCGTCCGGCGTCGGGACGGCTGACTTCCCGCCGGCGGACTCCGGCTACCACAACTTCGCGGAGATGACCTCGGAGATCAACTCCCTGGTCGCGGCCAACCCCGGCATCATGAGCCAGACCACGTACGGCACCTCCTACGAGGGCAGGCCGCTACGCCTGGTCAAGATCAGCGACAATGTGGGCAGCGACGAGAACGAGGTCGAGGTGCTCTTCACCGCGCACCAGCACGCGCGCGAGCACCTCACGGTCGAGATGGCGCTGTACATCATGCACCTGCTCGCCGACAACTACGGCACGGACGCGAGGATCACGAACCTGGTGAACACCAGGGAGATCTGGATCATGCCGGACCTCAACCCGGACGGCGGCGAGTACGACATCGCCACCGGCAGCTACCGTTCCTGGCGCAAGAACCGGCAGCCGAACTCCGGCTCCTCGTCCGTCGGCACCGACCTCAACCGCAACTGGGCCTACAACTGGGGTTGCTGCAACGGCTCGTCCGGCTCGACCTCCAGCGAGACCTACCGCGGCGCGAGCGCCGAGTCGGCCCCCGAGGTGAAGGCGGCGGCCAACTGGGTGCGCAGCCGCGTGGTCGGCGGCGTGCAGCAGCTCAAGTCGCACATCGACTGGCACACCTACAGCGAGCTGATCCTGTGGCCGTACGGCTACACCTTCAACGACACCGCCCCCGGCCTGACCCAGGACGACAGGGACGCCCACGCCACACTCGGCCAGAACATGGCCGCCACCAACGGCTACACGCCCGAGCAGGCCAGCGACCTCTACATCACCGACGGGACCATCGACGACTGGATGTGGGGCGTCTACAAGATCTTCAGCTTCACGTTCGAGATGTACCCGACCGGCTCCAACCCCGGTTTCTACCCGCCGGACGAGCAGATCGTCCCGCAGACGACCCGCAACAGGGAGGCCGTGCTCCGCTTCCTCGAATACTCCGACTGCGTCTACCGGATCATCGGCAAGGAGGCGCAGTACTGCGGCACCGGCAACCCGCCGGTCACCGTCTACTCCGACACCTTCGAGTCGGCGGGCAACTGGACGACGAACCCGGGCGGCACCGACACCGCCACCTCGGGTCAGTGGGAGCGCGGCGACCCCGAGGCCACCACGTCCTCGGGCGCCAAGCAGCTCGGCACCACGGTCAGCGGTTCGA